>CAXMLS010000605.1:0-2438 GCA_964194235.1 uncultured bacterium
GGAGTAACTACGCTGTTGCGGCGCGGAATAGCTGCGCTCCGGAGCGGAGTACGCGCGAGGCGATGGTTGACGCGATGGCGCAGAGTATCCGCGATCAGGCGCCGAATAGGCGCGGGGCGAAGACTGACGCTGCGGTGCATCGTAGGAGCGCGACGACGGTGCCGAGTAGCTGCGGCTTGGCGCCGCGTTCGAACGCTGCGGAGCAGCGTAGCCGCGATCCGGCGACGAGTATGACCGGGGCGAAGCCGATTGCTGACGCTGCGGTGCCTGGTTCGATGGCGAAGAGAAGGGGCGTTGAGAAGAAGCGCCACGGTCGTTGTAGCTGCGACCGCCGTTGGTGTTCGCCGAGGGCGGCCGGTTGTTGTAATTCGACGTGGAACGATTCCCACCTTGCGAGTATTGCGTATTCGCGGATGGATTGGAGCCGCTGCCTGCCCACGCGGGTCGATCTGCACGAACGCGTGCCGCGGATGCAGAGTTATTCACGGCGGAATTGTTCGCCGGTTGATTGGACGCCCGATTTGGATAAGCGTTCTGGCTAGTTGCATTGGGGCGATTGGTATTGTTGTTCATCCCTGGCGTCACGCGATTGTTGTTGTACGCGCCGGAAGGACGAGTAGTCTGCGCGCCTGTTTGAGTCTGCGCGGATGGCGGACGGTTCAGAGACAGTTGGCGATCACGCGTGGTCTGAGCATTATTCCCAACAACGGCGCGGTTGTTTCCAACGGTTGCGCGATTGTTGTTGCCGTTAATGGCTGCACTGCTGCCGATGGCGGCGCGGTTATTGCCGACCGTCGGTGCGTTCGTGCCCACGGCGGCGCGGCCATTGGTCGCGACAGTTCCGTTGCGAGTGGCAGTCGCACCGGTACTAACGGTGCGGACGGGCAGGTGCGAAGCAGCCGCGGCTGGAGCAGTGCGCGCGATCACTGCGCGGTTTTGCACCGCAACAGGAGGCGTCGCAACGCGAGCATGGCCGTTCGCCGGACCCGTGAAGCTTTGCTTGGTGGGAGTCAGGGCTACCCGATTGGTGACCTGAACGCCCTTCAGGGAAGCCGCGGTAACGCGCGTGGCGCCGCGATTGACCAGCTGACCGTTGACGAAGTTATTGTGCGACGTCGCGGTCACAGCTGCCGGATTGTGCGCGTAGGCGTAGTTGGCCGAATTCACGTTGTTATTAATAATGGTGGTGTTGTTGATGTAGGTGTTGTTGATATTTATGTTGTGGATGTAGGTGCTGCCGGCGCCGTACCACGGATGATAGACTTCGCCGTAGCCGAGCGGGAACCAGCCGATTCCGAGGCTGAAGCCGCCGCCGTACCCGAAGCCACCTCCGAAGCCGAAGCCTCCACCATAACCGCCGCCGAGAAATCCGACAAAAGCCGGTCCATAGATTGGATAGCCGCCGATTGGGCCCGGGCACCATCCCCAACGATCACCGAACTGATTCCAGCGCCCATAGTGGAAAGGCGCGAATCCCCAAGGTGAATCATCAACCCAAGTCCAGCCCCACGGGCCGACCCAGTTCCAGGCGCCGTAGCTATACGGAGCCCAGCCAACATCAACGGAGCGGGGATACCACACGTGGCCGTATTCGGGAACGTCGTCCCAGTCGCCATAATCGTCGAGGTCGGAATAACCTACGGTGTCACGTGAAACGTAGCGCGCGGAAACAGAACGCTCTTCTCTCAAATCGCGTTCACTCGCCCAACGATCGAGATCGTCTTCGCCCGGTGCGCGTTCGGTGTTGTATTCCACGTTGCCATCGGTGCCGTTGAATTCGGCGCGTTCGCCCTGGTGCACGTCGTAGGTCCTGCCACCGGCGGTAACTTCTCCGTCACCGCGAAGCACGGTGATGCGTGTGCCATCGCCATTTTCATTGACGTCGATGTGAAATGCGCCGGCTTGCCTTACGGTAAACGCAGCGTTCGGCGTGTCAACTTCGTATTGATCACCCTCACGAAGTTCGCGCACGCGGAAATTCAGGCTGCCTTCAGCGAGGCGCATCTGAGTAATATTTTGATCGAGATTGAGAAAGGAAAGCGCGGTCAGTCCGCCAATGTGGATGGAGGCTTGTCCAGCCTGCAATTCGGCACGAGCGCCTTTATCAACCCAAAGTTTGTCGCCAACGGTCACCGGTCGATTGCGCGCCGCTGCGCCCCAATCGCCCTGCCCGCCCGACTGCAAAGAAACGGAGCCGTCGATGGAGCTCATTCTCGCAACGCGAGAAGGAGGATCCTGGCCGTTGTAACCGTCCTCGTCTGCGCGGACGTTCGTAGCTGCAAAAGAAAGAAGACCGGTCAAACACAGCAGCCACGCCAGCCTGCTTTTACCGGTGAATGTGGTCTTCAACATGATATTTCCCCTGTTCTTGGCCAGACCCGAGCCCGGCCGGTGGGATCCTACCTCAGGTAGTTGTCCCATGGGGTATAACCCAGGGG
>CAXMLS010000606.1:0-18444 GCA_964194235.1 uncultured bacterium
GGTTAGAGCAGCGGACTCATAAACTGCGACCGGACATATCAAACAAACGAGATAGTTGAAAACTCAAGAGTTTAGCTCCCTTTCACACCCCATCACTGCCCATCACTCCCGAAGTTACAACGCAAAAAGAACGCAAGCTGAACTTGCAGTTGTTTCTCCTCAACGCCCAAGAGTGGCCGCATAGCGCTCCTGCTTGGTACAGGCCCGGGATTCCTAACCGTGTTGAAAACCGTTTTAGCTGACGCCGCCCTGCTGGTTCGAACCGCGTGCAACGGTGTTCCGTCACACGATTGAAGCGGAGTTTCACCCAAATTGGGGATGCCAGATGAATTATTTTCACTTACTAAGGATTAGGTGCATCTCTTTGCCGAACTTGTCAAAACTGCATATGAACACATCGGATGAACCTAAGGCGCAAGTGGGAACGGTGTTACCGAAACTCTTAGTCACATCGAGGTCGAGATGTTGGATGTAACGCCAGACTTAAGATGGTGGCCGGCGCCATGGGCAGCTGGCAGTGGGCCAGTGAACGAAGCATCCGTTGGCGGTGACCTTACTTGTAGACCAGGATGAGTACATGCTGAAAGAGATTCGTGCGGTTGCCGGTGCTAAGTGAACGAAGCGCCCCTTGGCGGTGTCTTAACTTGTAAGAGGACGAGTACATGCTGAGAGAAATTCGGACGGTTACCAACCTTGGGCTCTACATCCGGCATCCGGAGCGGAAGCGAAGAGAGGAAGAGAGGAAACAATGAAAACTAGAATCTTATCCTTATCCTTGTGCGCCAGCCTGTTTCTGGCGTGTGTGTGGGCCACCGCGCAGCAGCCGCATCCCCAGCCTCACGGCGAAGGCGATGTGGTGGGAGAAAACTTCTACTCGCCGGAACTGATCAGACCACCACCATCCACTTCGTCCCCTTGCCCCGCTCGGTTTTTCCGACTCCGCAGCCCCTTTTTTCGCGGGAGCAAAGCTCCCGTCCAGAAACGACTCGCTCCACTCCAACTGCCGGCGTTCGTGCAACTCGCTTAAAAATGCGCGCCAGATTCTCAGCCAAACGCCCTGCTCCTCCCAATCCCGCAACCGCCGCCAGCAGGTCGAAGGGTGCGGAAACTTCTCCGGCATATCCTGCCAGCGAGCTCCGCTCCGAAGAATCCACAGAATCCCTTCCAACACCAGGCGGTTCTCCGATCCACGGACGTCCGCCCTTGTGTTGTTTGGGCGGTTGGGGGAGCAAGGGCGCGATTTTCTTCCACTACGCTTCGGTCAGCAACGGACCGGATCGCGCCATCGGCCCTCCTTCGGCGCTGCTGACTCTGTTTATCCCTCATTTCGCCACACCCAACCATCGTCATTTCAAAGGCTTGTCCATGGTTATGCAACAGCTTCTAGTGATTCCAGCATGGTAGCGGTTTGAGCGTCGGGACCAAGTACGTCGGAATAAATGCTCCCTCAATCGGCTGCAACCGTTTCTTCGCACTTTCGAAACGGCGCGAACTCACTCTCCTACTTCGCGACCGGGTTCCAGTCCGGGCCAAACCCGTCCGTGATCCAGGTCCGGTAGGACCCGGCCTTGTCCGTGAGGGTCACCCCGCTGTGCGCCTCGCCCGCGCAGGCGCGAAAGAGCAGCACACGCGTACCGTCCGGGGATCCTTTGGGAACACCCTCGATGCAGTCCGGGGCGGAGGCCAGGCTCAGGTCGGTCTCTACCTTGCCCGGAGTGAAGGCATCGCTGGAGAAGGAATAGAGGCGACGTTCCGTCGCCGTAGGCATTCCGGCCGGCGCACGCGGGAATCCGCGCGAGTTGTAGATGGTCTTTCCGTCCGCGCTGAAGCCGGGGTCGGCGTCGCCGCTCTGCTCCATCCCGTTGGGAGTGCAGTTGGGGCCGCCGTCGTCGACCTGCGTGCGGGCGGTGCCGTCGGGGCGAATCTTGTCCAGCCGCACCTTGAAGCAGTTGTTGGTGTACTGGGGCACCGTGAAGAGGATCCAATCGTCGCTCGACCAGGCGATGTCCCCCCCGACGGTTTCGCTGGGCGCGCCCACCAGGTGATCGTTCGAGCCGTCGGCATTCATGATTCGCATCGGCCCCCCGGCCGTGTCGTAGGCGATGAGCTGGCCGTCCGGCGACCAGACGGGCTGGAAACCATTCCCGATGTGCGTGAGCTGGGTTTCCTTCGCGGTCGCGAAGTCGTAGACCACCACATCGAACTGGGAGTTCGGTTGGCCATATCCGCCCACCAAGAACTTGGTATAGAGCAGCCGCGTCCCGTCGGGAGAGAAGTGGGGGAGAAACTTGTTCAGACCGTCGTTGGTGATCTGCGTGCGCTTAGAACCGTCGAGGTTCATGGTGAAAATTTCTTGGGCACTGCCCCCTGCCGTTGCGACCGCCGCCTCGAAGACGATCTGGGCGCTGGACGCTTGGCCGCCTGCTGCGGGTCCAGCGGCTCCCGCATTGTAGGTGCCAGTACCGCAAGAGCTGAGCGCGAGGGCCAGAGATGCAGGGAGCCCAAGGTAGACGACCCCACGAATTTCTTTCAGCATGCACTCATCCTCGTCTACAAGCAAAGACACCACCAACGGACGTTTCGTTCAATTAGCGTCGGACCGAAAACAGCGACCCCTGCCGCTCGCACCGCACATTTCGGCCGCGATTTAACTTAGGCTTTCGTTAACCCCGTTCTCACTCTCGATTAGGCTGGCGTGCGGTAAGCCGCTGTACCTCGCTATGCGCCTCGGGCAAGCCATGCACCACCTCCGAATGTCGTCCCATTTCCGTCCAGGCCCAGATCCTTCAGTCTCCAATGTGTCGGCATGGCGATCACTGCTGCAGCGGCAGGCCGTTCAGGAAATTGCGATACGCCGTCTTCGCGCCGTCGCTCATCGTGGCCTGGCCGAAAGCGGTTTGGTCGCCCCAAGCATGCACGTCGACCATGCCGGCATTGTGGGCGAACATCCGGTCAAGGTACTGGTCCCAGCTCAGATATGGCGCCTCCGTGTTGACACCTTTGCTCGAGGCCCAACGCGGGTATCCCTGTGTCGCCAGATCCACGAACAGCGCGGGTCCGACCCGACCTGAGTACGTAGATGCCGAAGCCGGCCATCGAGTTCCCGTTGAGCTCGCTCCACGGGGGAGAGCACTGTTTGTCGATCGTGCAGGACGTCAGGTCACCCGTGCCCGGCGGAGGGTACGCGACGTGCGTGTAGAGCCGATCCTTGGGTACGCCGCCCGCGACGAGCGCGCCGGTGAAGAACTCGAGCCAGTCGTGCACCAGCGAGGCGCGCGCCTGGCCCAGATTGGCGGGGGGGTTGGTGGCTCTGTAGCCGAGGTTCGTCAGGGCGCAATAACCCGTGTTGGGCTGGAGGAACGACTCCCATCCAGCGATGAATCCCGCATATAGGTTCTCCTTGCCGATCGAGCGCAGGTGAGCGATGCCGCGGGTGACCTCCTGGCCGACCACGTCACGCAGGATCCGGCTCACCTCATTCTTGAGCGCCGGGCTGTTCCAGCACATTTGCGGGGCGAGCTTGACGCCTGGTAGCCAACCGATCGTCTGGTTTGGCGCGGCCGTACCGTTCCAATCCGTCCACTCGATGTTGCCGGGTACGCTCCAAAGGTCCGAGCGGCGTATCCAGAACATCGTGTTGTCCATGTGGAACGGTACGGCCACCCCCCTCGCCTCGGCCAGCGCGAAGCCGCCCTGGATGATCTGCCGCAGCTGGGCGTCGGTGTGATCGAGGGCCAGCGGTCCGAACACGAACCCGAGCTGGCGCGCCCTGCCGTCACCGGTCTGCTGGTTCACCGCCGTCAGGATCTCGCTGATCGTATTGTTGAGCGCCGTCGTGTCGAAGGCGTTCGTGATGCTGACGTTGCCGTCCTTAGGGGGACCGTAGACGAGCAGCTGGAAGGTCAAGTACTGGGGAATCGCAGGCGCTTGGGCTTGGCTGCAACAGCTGAGCGCGAGGGCCAGCAATGACATGAACCCGAGGTAGATAACCGCACGAATTTTGTTCATCTTCATCCTGGACAGAGCCGTATGTCGTTGCATTTTCCGCCTCCGTCACAAGTTTACCGCGCCGTCTGTATTCCTATCCTTCACAATTTACAAACAGACTGTTCGGTTTGCAAAACTTACTATCCTACGATTAAGCTTGTCAAGTAAAAAACGCCACGAAAAAACCAGGCCCAACTCCAGATGTCAGACAAAAGACCGAAACAAAGTCTAGAGCCTGTTGCACAACCCAAATTCGGCCATTTGGAATCAATGACTTAGCCAGGTTGTGCAACAGCTTCTAGGCGTTCACGTGTCCAGACCTGGGTCGCACGGCCACGAAATAGGATGATGAAAGCGAAGATTCACAGCGTCGAAACACAAGGCGGGACCACCAAAATTGATAAGAATGGCCGTTTCATTCTCTTTCAGTAATAAGGCGGCACTCAGCAAAGTCGTAGTGTTCGCATCGTGGGAAGGAACGGTTCTCGGTAAACACTATGCGCGCGCCCTCGCCCTCGGTAACATGACTGCACAAAAATTTCGTGACTGCCGCACTGCGTTGTTTCCCGAGCGCGTGTTGGAGTATTCAGAGTCGGGATTTCGCTTGCTTGGAATTGGGAAGCATCTGACTCAGCTCAATGGCATTGCCATCCGGGTCTTTGATGAAATACAAAAGTGTGCCATCAGCTCGCACCTCGGCAGCCTGCTTGAATGCATCGTCCGGGAGCGGATAACCTTTGCCTTTAAGGGTGCGTAGCGTAGCTTGTAAGTCCTTTACAAAAAAGCCCAGATGGCGGAGGCCCGCCTGTTTCGTTGCGGCCCCGGATGGCTTTTCCGCTCCAGGAAAAAGCTCAACAAAATTGTTGTTGTTAACTCAGATCGGAGATAGACCAGCATGGGTGAGCCGTTGGGTCCGTTGAGGCGAAAAACCTCCGTGAAACCCAATTGATCGCAATAGAAGTGCATGGCGGTGCCAAGGTCGGAGACCGCGACTGCCACGTGACCCAAATATTGGATTCCAGCGCCATTCGCAGGAGCCGACTCATTCTGACAAAATGACTGTCCACCCCCGAAGGCAAAAAGCAGCATTGGTAGAATTATCCATTTGTTCATCTTTCCCCCTTTGCATGTCCAACTAAGGCCGAAATGCCTGAACAGGGCCGAAGTTCCGGAGATGTCCAGAACGGTGGCAATGCCAGTCACTATGTAAAAGCTGATCATGATTTGAAGGTGAAGGAACCATTTCCTCGCTGACTTCCTTGGCCCGGTTGACGGCAAAAGATGCTCGATCAAGGAGAGCAGCAACGGCGGCGCTAATGCCAACACCGCATACGCTGATGCCCAGGCTAGCTGCCGCGTGCCATTTCCTCAAGGATTGTGCCAGTACATGGCAACAAGCCCGCCCAACAGCAAGGCTGTGAACGTGAGATCGAACGCAAGACGGCGAAAATCCGTTGCGCCCTCGCGCTTTGACTGGAAGACAAGATAGTCTGGCTCCACATTGGCGGCCTGCGACTGTGCTGGAGCCTGCGCCCCTGGGACGGCGAGAACCTTTTTGTTCGATTCCACAGCTTCCTCTCGAGCCGCTTTACGCGCAGTCCGCGGGCGAAACCGGCAGGTCAACAACTCGAGCCAATCGGGTACTCATCCTTGGGCCTCGATGCAGAATGTCCCTGGACCTTGCACCCAGTACCGCGCTCGACCGTCCGTGAACGCTTGCTTCTGGGGTTTTGTTTTGCCAATGAGGCGAGTCGTTTCCAAACCCTTGGCAGGTACGCTTAGTTCCACGATTGCTTTCATGGGCACCGTAACGCTGAGTTCAAATGTTGATTTCTCCTGTTTCCATTCGACCGAGACATCGCCGCGCGGTGTAGGCACGACTCCCTTCGCCCAAGTCAGGTCGGCAGGGTGGGGCTCGACGCGGAACTCTGCAAAACCCGGCGCAGTCGGCTTCACGCCCAGTACCTCGGTCGAAAGATCCGAATTGGGCGCGGTGGACCAGGCGTGGCACAGGGAGGCGTAACCTCCAAATTGCTCCCACCAAGTGCTGGCACCGGCATCCAGCATTTCCTTGTAAGAACGCCGGACCGCATCTAGGGCCTCCTGATGCCGACCCGCTCCGCGCAGCGCGCGGAGATAGAAGAAGTAGAAATAAGGAGTTCCGATTTGAACGACGTCTTGCCGCGGCTTTCCAAAGAGATTTGCAAAACTAAGAGAAATTCGCTCCGCCGGAGCGACGCCGGCGTACGCTGCCAGGACACTTTCGTGCACAGCGAGTCGGGGCATCAGGCGGCCCCCACTCCGAGCTTGCACGTAAACACCGTCTCCCTCCGACCACAATCGTTCGTTAATTGCACGCTTCAACCTCTCGGCTTTCCCAAGCCAATCTTTTTGCTGAGTTTCGTTCCCTAGCAGCCCGGCAAGAGCTGCGCTACTTAACAAAGCAGCGTAATAGTGACAATTCATCCCAGTAAGTTGCAGGCGACCTTCTTTAGGTGAGTCCATGAGTCCAGGTATCCAGTCCAAAAAAACGAAACCCGGAACATTGCTCAACAAACCATCGTCATCGACAAACCGGCCCAGATAGCCCATCACGCCAGTCACGGCGGGATGCAGTTCAGAAACTAACTTCAAGTCCCCCGTATAGCTGTATTGGTCGAGGAGCATAACCACCCACTGCGCCATGAATGGCGGGATTCCGGAAGGCACGGTATGTCTGGTAGGGTAAACGGCTACGTCTGCTGGATAATTGGCCGGCAGAGCCCCTTCCTCATTCTGACCTTGGGCGATCTGCCGGATGCACTTGGAGCCCAAGGCCACATCCCCAAAGGTGACGTAGTTGGAATGAATCTCCACCTGAGCATCACCACACCATTGCCCCTGTTCCCGCCAAGGACAGTCCTCGTAAGTGTCGTGCATGCAAAGTTGAAGAGTCCAGCGCCCGACCTCCCAAATCTTGGTGAGCAGCGGGTCTGAGCACTCAAACGAACCCCGGTATTTGACTGGGTAGGAAGTGAAGAGAAGCTTGACCGACTCGAGCTCCACCGGCTTTGAACAGTTGCGGAAAGTGAGCTGCAAATAACGGAATCCCTTCCAGAAGAACAGCTCCCATTCCTGGGGACCGTCGCGCATGATGTAGCGATCAGCGAAGCTCCACTGGTCGCGCAGCGTATCCACGTATCCGTCCACCAGCATCTCGCAATAGCCGAGATCCACGATTCCACCCGCCACTCCGTTCAAACGCAAGCGGACGAAGCCCGCCACTTCTTTTCCAAAATCCACTGTGACATATGGGTCCCCATCCCCTCCCTCCGTTGAGACCACAGCAGGGCCGTCTCCGGGCTTCAGCAGGTTCTCGATGCGCCGCAACTTGGGAGTGGGCTGGGGGTTCCGCTTCTCCGCAGCCATGAGCAGCGCAACATTTTTCATCGCCCCGGAATCGAGCACAACCGCTTTCCCTGGCACGCGGAGCGGGGTCCCCGGAGTGTGGCCAAGTATCTCTTGTTCAGGCTCATACCGCGTTTCGAAGGATCCTGGACCTTGGAAACCGCCTGGACCCCCTTGGCCGTAGGGACCCATAATCTGAGCTTGTCCACTCAAGGCACCGCCTTGAGAGTCCGCGTGCCACTCGATGGGGGTAAAGCTTTTTCCTGGAGACGGCCCAAGCGTCAAGTCCCAGGACCACGCCGGGCTGAAACGTCCAAGCTTAACTAAGAGCTCGTTCACTCCCTGCCGTAATTGGAAAAGATTCATCGACGCAGTCGGACCAAGCGGGGGCCCCTGTATCTGGGCAGGACCTTCCCCATTGAGCCAGATTCGCGTCATCGGCGGCATTCCTTCCCGGCCGCGCATTGCCATGGCCACCTGTTGCTCCACCGGAGACTTCAAATAGGCGAAGAGATAGGCCACCTGCCCATCCGAACGTCCCAACAACTTCGGAACATCGATATGCACCGCCAGCGGCGCTGGATCCACCACCCCGGAATTCACCACCGCTTTTGGCAACCACTCTTCCTCGTGCAGAAACGGGATATCGCGAGGCACCAGATTCTCCCAGGGCTGCACACCGTGTGTCCCCAGAATAACCGGCATTTGCCAACCGGAATCGTCGAACCCGGGCTGCTGCCATCCGAGAGGCTCCTTACGCGCGTCATAAATCTCCTGCCACATCACTGCTACACATGTCCGCGGACTCTCTCGATCCCACGGCGGAGCCGGTAACACCCGCCAACTGTCGTCGCTGATGAGACTTACGTTTCGACCAGCCCGCTCTCGCACCCCGCCCTGCAAGAAGAACCCGCCCCGCCCCAGCGTATAACTGTGCGACGGCGCTCCGTATTGGTGCACTATCGCCGAAACGACGTTCTCCCCGCTCTTCAGGAAGGGCCGAAGATCGTAGGTGTCGTAGTACTGCCAGCGCTGGTCGCCGCGCGCCGGGCCACGCCCCACAAACTTGCCGTTGACGAAAAGCTTATAGCGGCTGTCCGCCGCCACATCGACGTGTGCCTCCGCTGCCTCTCCCCTCAGTACAAACACCTTTCGACAATACAAATAGAAGTTCTGAGGGACCGGGTCGCCTTCACACCAAATCCATTTGGCGACCCACTCTTTGGCCTCCGTCGCTGAAAAGTCTGGTGCTCTCACAGCCGCACGCACCAGTTCTTCCCCCGTCAGCGAGCCGAGGGCCAAGCCTGCCAAACTCGGTGGAAGTAACTTCAGGAGCTCCCGCCGATTGAGAAACCAAAAAGGTTTTCCCTCGCTCATTTATGCTCCCAACGCGGTTCGGTCCAAGAACACTTAGCAGTCATGGGCACGGAAAAGATTCGCGGCCTGTAAACTACGGATTACGATGCAGCAGAGGGCTTCATTTTTCGGCAATATCTGCTTCAAAATCTACGGCGATACCTCTCCGCAAACTTTGCGACACGGCGCAAAACTTTTCATGGCTTTCGATGGCCCGTTCGGCCTCGCCTTTCTTGCCCTTTGGAACTCTTAAGTGGTACTTCACGTGGACGCGTGTGATCAGCGGCTTGTTCTCCACGTTTTCGATATGACCTTCGACTTCAGCGGACAGGTCGTCGACTCCAACGGGGATTGAACGCGCTTCGAGTGCGCCTCCCAAGGTACCCGTTAGGCAACTTCCGAGGGCCGCTACCACATAGTCCAGCGTGGTCGGCAAGTCTTCTTCGGACTCCACCTTGTAAAACTTCTTAACACCCCCGTGCAGTCCCATTCGAATCGGTTCCGGGAAGCCTTCAATATACGTTTTTTTGACTTTCCCTTTCCCGGGCTCCTTGTAGACCCTTATTTTCGATAGATGAACCAGTTCAGCCATTGTTATCTCCTTGTATTTTCAGATGCGGCGCAATGCACACAGTCCGGAAAATCGGACCGGATACCTGGCACACATGGTTGGTTTGACGCTTCAACGTTTACCGCCAATCGGCTGCCACGATGGACGGCCTCGTTCGGATGTATTGGTAGTGAGAACTCTCTGGTTACTCCCATCCGCCTCCATAATCCAATTTCCGATTCCTTTGCTGCCCGGCCGATTGCTGGCAAACATGATCTTCGTGCCATCGGCCGACCACATGGGCTCGTCACAATTGATTCCCGCCGGCTGGTCGGTCAACTGCTTCCGGTTACTGCCGTCGGCATCCATCACCCAAACATTGCCGTACCGGTGCTCGAGTCCGGACCAGAACGCGATCTTCGTCCCGTCGGGGGACCATGCGGGGACATTGCTGTCGGGGTACCTGTCTCCGTATGGAGTCGTCAGCTGGGTCAAGTGAGCGCCATCCGAGTCCATCACCCAGATTGCAAAATGGCCGCTGCGCGTGGAAGAAAAGGCAATCCTACGACCATCCGGAGACCAGGCTGGGGCGCCGTTCGCAACGCCCGCTTCACTCTTCGTGAGTTGTATCTGATGGGTACCGTCAGACTCCATCACCCATATCTCACCGTGCGGTTGTAGGGCCGGGTCACGGAGGCCGGACCTTCCGGGCGCCGAGCGGTTGGATCCAAAGGCAAGCCTCCTCCCATCAGGCGACCAAGTGGGCAACAGACTCTCCCCCTCGGTCGTAAGCTGCTTGGGATTGCTGCCGTCAGCGTTCATAACCCAAACTTGCGGGGAGCCAGTCCGATCGGAGGTGAATGCTATTCTCTTTCCGTCGGGTGACCATACGGGAAAGAAATTCTGCTTCCCCTCTTGAGTCAGCCGTTTTTCCCCGGCACCGTCAGGCTTGATGACGAATATTTGTTGCCGCCCATCAGCGTCACCAGCCCCGTAGGCGATCCATGAGGTGTCATCTGACCCATGGCCCTGGTTCGCCGAAATAGGTTCGCCCAGGAGTTTGACCGCGCGATCCACCAATGCCTCGGCTTCAGCGAACTTTTTTGCCTGCATCAGCAAGTCGAAGTCGTGCAGGAGTTCTCCAACTTCGCGTAAGTCGGCGCCTGATTGCTGGCGCTTGTCAGCCAAAGCCTGCAGGTGCTGTATCTTCTCCTGCAGCGGTGCGGGCGGTGTCGCCACGGGAGCGGACGACACTGGGGGTGCCCCTGCGGGTGGGGAAATGGGCTGATCCGGACACGCCTCTCCCGCCACTCTGAGCGCGCGATCCACAACGCTCTCGGCCTCGGCGAACTTTTGCTGCTCGACCAGGGGCTGAAAATCTTGCATCACATTACCGATCGGTTGCGGGTCCTTGCCTTCCTGCTGCCATTTTTGGACTTGCTTTTCCAGGCACTGCATTTTCCGTTGAAGCGATGGCGGCGGACCCGTTTGCGCCAGGGTTGCCTCTCGAACCCAAAGGCACAGACTCAAAATCGCCAGCGTCCCCGCGACGATTCGTACACAGCTCCTATACATATGGGCTCCCATGAAATCCTCCCCAAGGAAATGCCTGAAAATCAAGGAATCGTCCGTGCATGGCTGGTTGACACAGAGGCTGGTTGCGCCCTCGTTTGCATGATTCTGCGAGTACGCAGTCAATCGTCTTGAGTTTTAAGCAATATCCAGAACAGGGCTCCACCTTGCGCCGCCGATTCCAACGTCTCTGGCCCTCTATTTCTTTCATCCGGACTCTTACCAGTTGAGCTTTAGCGCAAGCTGGATAATGCGCGGATCGCGCGCGCCGAGGATCTGCCCAAACCCGGGCGTCGTTATCGATCCCCCCGCCCCGAGTGGTGCCAAGAAGTGCGGCGTGTTGCTGATGTTGAAGAATTCACCACGGATTTGCAGCCCGTACCTCTCGTGCCCGAAGGGGATCGTTTTTATCACCGCAAAGTCCACGTTGTTGTACCCGGGCCCGAACAGAGTATTCCGTCCGCTATTCCCGAAAGTACCGATTGCATTCGGCTGGAAAGCGGCTGTGTTGAAGTACCCCTGGACGACCTGTGCGCGCGGTCGGTCAGGGCTCAAGCGAGGTGAAACCCCGGGCACTAGGTCCGCCAGGTCCAAGCCGTTGCCGGTCAGGGAATTATCGACGCCCGATAGAACGCTGAACGGTTGCCCGGACTGCCAAATCCAAATCGCGGTCGTCTGCCAATGAGAAAGGACATGCTTCAGGATGAAGCTGCCAGACTTTGAAGAGGGAAGCTGCCAGACGAGCGAGGTTGTAAAGCTCTGGGGCACGTCAAAGTCAGACAACCCGCGATTGAGCCTCAAGTTAAAAGGGTTGATAGCGGTATTGAACCCGGAAAACAGCGTTCCATTCGCGTTGGACGAAACCGTATCGATGGACTTGCTCCAAACGTAATTGGCATACAAGGTTAGGTTGGTACTCAGCCGCCGTTCCACAATCAGTTGAAGGGCGTGGTATGAGGAATTTCCCACGCTCTCGTCATCAAGCACCTTCCCGAGACCCTGAAATGGCCGTCGAGCTTGCTCGTTAGCGGTGGTTGAGCAAGCCACGCCGCCGCATAGGCCGGGAATGAACGCAGGCGCATTTTCGTCCCGGTTTATACTCAAATGCGTGCCTTTGGTCCCCACGTAGGAGGCTCGCACAACTGTATTCCCGGGGAATTGGTGCTCTATGGTTAGATTCCATTGGTAAACACTTGCCAATTTAAAATGGTGGTTGAAGACCGAGGTTGATTGTATGCCTGACGGAAACGCCACATTGCTGGGCCTAGGCAGGTTGTCGGCCATGAAGCCCCCTACAAACGGGTCCCCTCCCGGAAACGAGCCCCAAGGATCGGAGATCGAGGGAGGGAACATTGTAAAGAGGGTCCTAATGTAGGGAACCTGACTCGCAAACGGCAGGAAGCTTTGCATCGGAAATTGCATGGCGTAGATCCCAGCGCCACTTCGGATGACGGTGCTTCGTTTTTTATCCAGGCTGTATGCGAAGCCAATTCGCGGTTGGAAAGTATGCAAGTCCGGTTGGACACCCCCCGATGAATCGCAGCCGGGATCGCCCGGGAACACCAGCCCTGGGGGCGCGTTGATGAAGACCGTGGAAATTTCTCCAGGACGGAAGCACGCCGCGCGACCATGCAATGTATGGAAGGGCCAGTAGGGATCCCAGCGCAAGCCCAATGTCAGGTTAAGCCGGGAGGTGGCCCGGATCTGGTCGTGGCCATAAAAACCCCACAAAGAACCCCGAGCCTCGGCCCGCAAGCCATCACCTTGCGCAAAAACAACGGGCTTCCCCAGCGCAAAATCGCTTATCTCATTCCCACTGGTGAAAGAAAGGAAGGGCTGGACCGGTGGGAAAGGAGGAAGAGGAGCCCAGACCGCGATCCCAGATTGAAGGTGGTTTGTGCTCTGGTCGACCCCAATGCGCGTCACCTCACCCCCCACCGAGATCTCGTGCCGCCCGCGTATGATGCTTAGGCGGTCGGAAGCAGTAAATGCCTGCCGGGGGAAATCGTTGATACTCCCGCCGGCGATGGTAAATAATCCGGCGACCTGCATGAACTCGATAAACGGAACCGCACTTTGGGTAACGTTCGCCCCTAGTTGTTTGAAGCTCACGGGAAGGCCGACGCCAACGAAGTAAGCATTGCGCTGGAAGGTAAAGCGGGCCTCGTTCACAATCCCGGTGCTCGCATAGTTGTAACCGACCGTGGCATCCTGCCATCGAATCGTGTTAGGGGTGCTGATCGTTAACCAATTTTGGGGATTGACGTTCCCTGGGTTGTTGAAGTCACTCACGAAGTACCGGACCGCAAGACTGTGTTTACCGAAGACGTAGTCCAACTTCGCTGTGCCCTGGCGTTCGTTCTGGGCGTTAGGTGAAACCACTTCGACTTTGCCGTTGGGATCCGTAGAGTGGGGCAGGTGTGCCAGGATCTTGCTGGTGACCGGACTGAAGTCGCTCAGCGGGATTTGGTTGCCAGGATAGGGCGCGCCCGTAGAGGGGTTGTGGAGCTGATTGGGGATGGCGGAGAAATCTCCGGCTCGCTCGGCGTCCGTGGGCACAAATTGGATGTTACCGCCCACTGAGCTGGTCAAGATTGTTCCCTGGTACGACCCGAAGATGAACAACTTGTCCCTGCGAATCGGCCCTCCCGCCGTGCCGCCGAATTGATTGCGTACGAGGTTATCCTGGTTGGTGGCAAAGAAGTTGCGGCCGTTTAATGCGCCGTTGCGCACAAACTCGAAGATACCTCCATGGAAGTCATTAGTGCCCCTTCTGGTCACGATATTGACCGCACCGCCTGGTGCCGAAGGGTATTCGGCCCCGTAGGCGCTGGTCAGCACCCGGAATTCTTGCACCGCATCGGGATTGGGAAATGGACCACCGGAAACCGTGTACGGATCCACATTATTGGCGCCATCCAGCGAAAAGTAGACGCCACCGGACCGAATCCCACTCACGGCGGGAATAAGGGCGCCTTGTTGCTCGATAGAACCACCTATGCCAGCAGGGTAGGAGAACTGAAGCGCGAATCCGGGTCCCAGGGTTGCGGTATTCAGCGAAGGGTTCGCCACGCCCGCTGCCAATAGCACCAGCCCTGCCGGGTTGCGCCCGTTTAGCGGCAAGTCAACCAGTTGTTGCCGATCGACCAATAAAGATAACTCGCTATTGGTTGTGTTCACCTGGGAAGCCGCCGCATTGACCTCGACCTTTTGTTCCATCGCTCCCACGTTTAGGGTAACCGGAAAGTTCGCCGCCTGATTCACCGTCAGCATAATCCCCGTTTGCTGGTAGCTAGTGAACCCTTTCTTCGTCACTTCCAATCGGTAAGGTCCCACCGGCAGCACTGGGAAGGCAAAGCTGCCGTCCCCGGCCGACTCCGTGGACTGCGAAAATCCTATGTCAGTCTGAGTGATGACGATTTTGGCGGCAGGAACGACTGCCCCGGATGTGTCGCGCACTGTCCCAGCTATAGAAGCTGTTGCGCTTCCCTGGCCCCGAGCGGCGCTGAGAAAAACGCCGCAAGGAAGCACACTCAACCAGATGAGTAAGAAAATGCGCCGCCGAATCTGCACGAACAAGTTAGCCGTCTCCATTGTGCCCTCCCCTAAGTGGACGCGGTGCTCAGATCCCAGACATTCTCGTCTTGATTTCTTTCCTGGATCGCCAGCGGTCCTTTAAGAAAGCGCCCACCACTCGAACCTGTTACCGCAGAGAGGAGCCAGACCCAGTGGGACACTTGGCAGATGTGCTTCTGGCATGTCTCGGGAGGCCTTTCCCCCTCTGGCATTTCGAGCGTTCGGACACGATCCAAACTTCCGTTTCTCATAACAAACCGATTGCTCGGTTTGAGACATTAGTATCAAAAATTCTGTTTGTCAAGCCCTAAAACAGTAATCTTCGCAGCTAAACTTTGGCCGAACGGCGAAAGGGTGTGAGGAAACTACTCGCCGGGTCCTGGTGTCGCACAACAGGCGGAGATTGACGGAAATCTGAATCCATCCATCCGCCGCTAAAAAGAGCAAGACGGGGATTCATCGTCGTTGGAAGTTGGGTTGGCGGCAACTCTGGCGGCAAGCGCAGATGCCGGCACGGGATGCTTGTAGTCTTGAAAAAATCAGGAGATTCGCGACTGGGCTGCCAAATCTTCCTGGTTCACTCTTTGCCGGCGAAGAGTGGAGGCTCGGCACGGAAACGCTGAGGCCTCCGTTCCACGTAGAAAATCGAGGCAGGTCAGATCAGTCCATCGCTTATTCTTCATTACTCTTCCTCGATCTCTCCTTCCCACTCGATGGCGATACCGCGGCGGACGCTTTGTGAAGCCGGACAATTCTTCTCATGATGATCCACTGCTCTTTGGGCCTCGGCTCTTTTACCCTTTGGAACTTTCAGGTGGTACTTGACATGAATCCGCGTGATCATGGGCTTACCCTCGATGTTTTCAATGTATCCGTCAACGTCTGCGGATAGCTTTTCCGGATGACCTGAAATCCCGCGCGCTTCCAGCGCGCCTGCAAGAGTGCCCGTCATTCAACCAGCAACGCCAGCCACGATATAGTCCAGCGTGGCGGGCAAGTCCTCCTCCGGTTCCACCCCGTAAAACTTCTTGATTCCCCCGTGCACGCCCATCCGAATCGGTTGGGCGAACCCTTCGAGGTGCGCTTGCTTTACTTTTCCTGTTCCAGGTTCCCTGTAAACCTTCATTTTCGAAACGTGTACGAGCTCACTCATTGTTAACTCCTCGTGTGTCCGTCAAAACCGATACGAAAGTGTGCCTTAAGGGCGACGCCGGTAACTTTCTTCACTCACCAGTGTCTGGGGCCGTGTCCAGGATTTGTTAAACTCACTTTGTCTTCTCCGAGTAAAACATACGAATCGGGCTGTTGAGTCATCGCTCTGAATCAGGCTTGTCAAGGCTTATTCGCTGGCCCCCGCTCTTGACGTTCCCCGGAAACTTAGAGGTCCAGGGAGACGAACACCGTTGGCAGATTGGCCCGGTCAAGGCGACGACGTATCTGGCCGCCCCTGGGTGTGGCAAGGTCTCTTGCAAGCTGATCTTACCACTGGGGTGCTGGTCTCGCACCAGCGAGCACTTTGGGATTAAGTTCGTAGCCAAAGCCCGGTTTGTCGTTGAAGACGACATAGCCGTCCTCTATGGTCGGCTCATTAATAAAGACGGGTTCTCCGCCACTCGCATAAACGTCCCAGTACTCCGCCATTGGCGAGTGTGGTGTCGCCATTGCAAAATGATAGGCCGGCGCCCCGATGCCGTGCAGAATAATGGGAATGTCGTACGCGCTCGACATGGCAGCTATCTTCATGACCTCCGAAATTCCGCCCGCGCGATATATGTCCGGCTGGATCAGATCAACCGCATGCTTTTCCAGCAACTCTTTAAACCCGTAACGTGTGAATTCGTGCTCTCCTCCGGTAATCATGATATCGGGGACGGCATCCTTGATCTTGCGGTAGGAATCGATCTTGTCAGGCAGTACAGGCTCCTCTATCCACTTCACCGCATACTGACGAGCTATTTTAGCGAGTTGAATCGTGTAAGGGACATCAAGAGCCATATAGCAATCGAGCATAAGGTCTCCGTCTGGACCGATCAGCTCGCGAGTTCTTTTGATATCCTCCTCATTCTTTTTGAGGCCTTCTTTCCCGTCAGCGGGTCCGTGACGGACTGGGATCTTGACGTCCCTGAACCCCAGCTCCTTGTGGCGTTCGGTGTAAATACCGGTAGCGTAGGCTCTCAGACGTTCCTTCGTCTTGCCTCCAATGAGCTGGTAAACTGGCATGCCGAGCGCCTTCCCTTTCAAATCCCAGAGGGCAATGTCAATGCCGCTGATGGTTGAAAGGGCTGCCCCTTTACGGCCATAGTATTGAGAGGCGCGGAAACATTGTTCCCAAATGAGCTCCGTCGCGAAAGGATCTGCTCCTTCGAGAAAAATCTTAAACTGATCTTCGATCGCAGCCAGCGAACCGCGGTACGCTCCACCGACATACCCATAACCACTAAGGCCATCGTCCGTCTTTATCTCGACCACCATGGCCCACTGCCGGCCATACCAGCTTGAACGCTTCTCCCTAAACTTGGGATAGATGGACATGGGGTTGGCGATCAATGTCTCCGTTGCCCACGAGACATCCATTAGAAAAGAATGCGTCTTGACCTCTGTGATTTTCATGGACGGGATTCCTTTCGTTCGCGATTATGAAAATGTTTTATTGGCAATTTGCTCGAAGCGTTGTCTAAGGGATTTTTCTTGTGCCCAGCAGGCTTAACCTGAAGGCTCATTCTGGACGAACAACTGCACGTGCTGCCGTTCGCAGGCAACTACGATGCTGCAACACGTACGAATGGGAATCAGTCGTCCCGGAGACCCTGTCAGGACAATGTCACCGGCCTTTAGACTCGCGCTAGCCGACGTAAGCAACGCAGCGAGACGGCGCACCGAACCCAGCGGACCGCCCGGGAGATCCGTGACTTTCTTTTTTTCCACTACCTCTCCGTCGATTTCGACTTGAATCTCTGCTTGGGCCAATTTGCTAAGGGAAGATTGTTCTGGGAGTGCGGGGGCGACAAAACCCGCGTGCATGGCATTCCCTGCAACCAGTTCTTGGCTTGTCGGCTTCGGTCCACGAAAAATGGCGTTGTGAAGTTCAATTACGGGAAACCAACACTCGATGCAATCGGCAACATCGCAGTCGGATTCTGTCGAAATGTCCCGGCTCAAGCGAAGGGCAATTTCCCCCTCAACCGCAAAGTTCACAAAGCGACGTTTGCGGCCCTCGTCACTGGAATCACCGGACAAGTGAAAGCCGGAGGGAAGAATTTCGCTTTTCCACAGATAACCATGCACAGGGCGGTCGAGACCCAACTGCTCTTGAATCGTCCGGCTCACGCAGCCGAGCTTGTAACCAAGACATCGTTCCCCTCGTGCTGCGCGGAGTTCGGCTACTGCACGCTGCAATACATACGCGTCCTCCAAAGTGAGCCAGTCAGTTCCATTCTCAGCGAAGATCTCGTTGGGACGATGGGCATCGTAGTCGGCCAACATGCGTTCGGCAAATCGTTGAACCTCCCGGACCCCAAGGGACATCTCGGC
This sequence comes from uncultured bacterium, assembly GCA_964194235.1. Taxonomy (GTDB): domain Bacteria; phylum Acidobacteriota; class Terriglobia; order Acidiferrales; family UBA7541; genus Acidiferrum. Next base: position 17,960 of record CAXMLS010000606.1, read on the forward strand.
ACCGTTGATATTAAGGTTGTGCCCAACTAGCTGGCACGGAAAAGCAAGATAGCGATCGTCGCCGAGCCAACTACGGATACAGCGACCAAGCGCAGCCCGATCGACGGCTCTTCACGAAAGACCCGGCATCTGCAGTTCCCTTGAACAATCCGCTTCTCGCATTCGGTCCCTCCGCCGTTGGCGGCGGCATAGGAGTCACAGAAGTTTGGCTGCAAGATGGTGATCGACTTCTAGTTTTTAACGTGCACCAACCACTTAATATGTTCTTTCACCAAATCGAAGTTTTGCTTCATCATATCCTTATCCCGCCGGGTGCGAGCGAGCATGATCGATCCTTCCACGATGCCCACGACATACCGCGCTAGACTCCAGGTATCCAGATAATGCCCCGGGCGATATTTCTCCACAGCGGCATCCAGGTATGGTTTGAACTCCAGGGCCATCTCGTCGAAACACTCCGCGAGCCGTCGTCGAAATCCAGCGTG
>CAXMLS010000607.1:0-12092 GCA_964194235.1 uncultured bacterium
ATGTGTATAAGAGACAGGGCCTATACAGTTGTATGCGTGAGGGGCGCCAGCGCTCACAACACGAGCAGGAACTTGTCCGTTCGCACGTCGACCGGCATCCCAATTGGGGTCATCCGGACCACGACGCCTGCGGGACGGGTTTTGTCGCGCGCCTCGGCGGTCCCGCCGGTTACGACATTATCCAATATGCCCTGACGGCACTGGAACGCCTCACACATCGCGGCGGCGTAGACGCCGATGGGGCCAGCGGCGACGGGGCCGGCCTGCTCACTTCCTTGCCAGAGGGATTTTTTCGCGCCCGTGCAAAAGAGCAGGGCATCGACCTACCTGAAACTTTCGGCCTGGGCTTCGCTTTTCTCGCGTCACATGCCGCTGCGGACACCCGCGCGGCGATAGAGGCTGCCGCCGAGAGCGAACGCCTACGCATTCTAGGTTGGCGCCGCGTGCCGGTGAATACGCACTCGCTCGGACGCAAGGCACTGGAAACGATGCCGGAGATCTGGCAGTTTTTCGTCGAGCCTTTTCACGCCGCACGAGTAGCGGCGCGATTTGAGCGGCGCCTGGCGATGCTGCGCAAACGCGCTGAGATCAGCATGCCGCCGCGATGTTACATCTGCTCATTGTCCTCACGTACGGTGGTCTACAAAGGCCTACTCACGCCCTGGCAATTTCCGCAATTTTACGAAGATTTACGCGACACTTCGTTTGCCACAAATTACGCCATCTTTCACCAGCGCTACTCCACCAATACGCAACCATCATGGGATCTCGCGCAGCCCTTCCGGCATGTCGCGCACAATGGAGAAATCAACACCATTGTTTCCAACCGGCGGTGGCTATGTGCGAAACAACGCGAACAACGCGCGGTTCTGAAGGTGGGAGCATGGTTCCGTCCGCTGGAACCAAATGTCAGCGATTCCGCAAGCTTCGATAACGCCTTCGAACTGAAATTGCTGGAGGGACTCTCTCCAGACGAGGCCATGCTTTCTCTCGTTCCTCCGGCCTTCGAGAAAGATCCGCTGCTTTCGCGCGACGTGCGCTCCGCCCTTACTTCGGTGTCTCAGCGCGGCGAACCGTGGGATGGTCCCGCGGCGCTGGTTTTTTCCGATGGGCAGTTTGTTGGCGCAAAACTGGATCGCAACGGCCTGCGGCCTCTTCGTTACACGCTGACGCACGACGGTTTGTTGATCGCCGGCTCTGAAACGGGCCTGATCGATTTTGACGAATCGCAAATTGCCGAGCGGCAGAGGTTAGGTCCCGGCGAAATGATTCTTGCCAATCCTGCGACCGGAGTGTTCCTGCGTTGGCGGGACATCCTCAAACGCCTGGCAACGCAACAAGCGCGCAATGGAGTAGCAACCCGGCCGATAACCGGCCGCGGTATTAACGCGCCCTCCGCGGTGGAGCTACCTAAACGCGTGGCCGCCGCGGCTGGCTGGACCGAAGATCAATTCAAATTAATATTTTCCGCGCTCGTGCATGGTAAAGAGGCCGACTGGAGCATGGGCGATGACGCGCCGCCGGCGTTTCTCTCGGCTTTGCCGCGCTCTTTGTGGGACTACTGCAAGCAGCGCTTCGCGCAGGTCACTAACCCTCCCATCGATCCGCTTCGCGAATCGCATGTGATGTCGCTGGAAGTGCATTTGCAGGGAGGTCTCACTTTAGCCACTCCTTTAATTCACGCCGGCCAGCTCGCGGAGCTTACAGAATCGTGCGGGCCCGTGCGACAAATCGATTTTACTTTTTCCTCCGCCATGGGAGTTCCGGGCGCGCGCCGCGCAATTGCTCAGTTATCTTCTACCCCCCTGAGCAGCGGTGGGCGTCCGGGACTCCTCCTCCTTTCAGATCGCGCGATCGGCAAAGACCGGGCGTGTTTGCCCGCGCTGCTGGCTACCGCCGCCGTCTGGAAGGCCATGGTTCGCGAAGGACTGTGGGACGTTCCGCTGGTGGTGGAATCCGCGCAGGTGTTCGACACGCATCACCTGGCGTTGCTGGTGGCCAGCGGCGCGAGCGCCGTACTGCCGTATCTGGCCGACCAATTTGCAGAAACTGTCGAAGCCGGTGGCGCGGAGTGCGTTCGCACGGCGGTAACTGCCGGACTTCGAAAAGTTCTGGCACGCATGGGCGTGTCCACGATAGCCAGCTATCGCAACAGCCATCTTTTCGAGATCGTGGGCCTGTCCGAAGATTTGTGCGCGAATTTTTTTGAGGATGCCGCCGACTTTCCGGGGCAGAAAACTCTGGATGATTTACTCGCGGATTATTTGAGCATGCATCAGAAGGCTTTCTCCGCCGCATCGGACGACCTCGCAGATGCGGGCTTGTTCCGCTTCCGCAAGGGCGCGGAGCTGCACGCCAATTCGCCGGAGATGGTGCGGCGCCTTCACGCGCACGTTCGCGCGCCAGACGCGAAAAAATATTCACTGTTTGAAGAACTTGCGGAGCAGCAGGGAACGGTATTTTTGCGCGACTTGCTGGACACCATTCCGGGAACGCCCGTGCCCGTGGAAGAAGTCGAACCTTCGGAGTCGGTGCTGCGCCGCTTCAGCACGCAGGCGATGTCCTTAGGCTCGCTCGGTCCCGAAGCTCACCGCACATTGGCCCTGGCCATGAATATTCTTGGCGGGCGCAGCAATACCGGGGAAGGCGGGGAAGATCCCGCCACTTATCGGTTCGAGCCTGCCGCTGCCAACAAAATCAAGCAAGTCGCTTCCGGGCGATTTGGCGTGACCGCGGATTATCTGGTGCACGCGGAAGAGTTGGAAATCAAAATGGCGCAGGGCTCCAAACCCGGCGAAGGCGGGCAGTTGCCCGCGCGAAAGGTTACGGAATATATTGCGCGCATCCGGCACGCGACGCCCGGGACGCCGCTGATTTCTCCGCCGCCACATCACGATATTTACAGCATTGAAGATCTCGCTCAGCTGATTCACGATTTGCGGTCTGTAAATCCCAGCGCGCGCATCGGCGTGAAGCTGGTGTCGGGCGCGGGAGTGGGAATTATCGCCGCGGGCGTGGCGAAAGCGGGCGCCGACGTGATCACCATCAGCGGACACAATGGCGGGACGGGATCTTCGCCGCTGACCTCCATCAAAAACACCGGTCTTCCCTGGGAAATTGGTTTGCGCGAAACGCACGACACGCTGGTTCGCGCTGGCCTCCGTTCACGTCTCTCTCTCCGCGTGGACGGAGGCCTGAAATTTTCGCGCGATATCATACTGGCGGCGATTCTGGGCGCGGACGAGTTTGGTTTCGGCACCGCGTCGCTTCTTGCGATTGGCTGCGTGATGGCGCGGCAATGCCATTTGAATACCTGCCCCGTGGGAATCGCCACGCAAGATGAAACTCTGCGCGCGCGATTCGCCGGCAAACCAGAAATGGTCGTCGCGTACTTCCAATATCTCGCACAGGAAGTGCGAGTCCGCATGGCGGAACTCGGCGCGCGTTCGCTTTCCGAATTGACCGGCTGGTACGACCTGCTAGGGACGCGCTCGGGAATGGACGCGCTGCTTATTGTGCCCATTTCGGAGTCTCGACGAGTTGCGCCGCAACAGGAACCGGCGCTGCACGCCGCGGCGCGTGACGCTTCGATTCAATTTGCGCACGATCTTTCGGCGAAATCGGGGAGCGAGCCGATACGTAACTCCGATCGCAGTGTCGGCGCAGGCATGAGCGGCGAACTAATGCGACGTGCCAAGCATGGCCGTCCGCTTCATGGCGAGATCACGCACGAATATCACGGCTCCGCGGGCCAGAGTTTTGGCGCGTTCCTGGCTGAAGGCGTCACATTAAGTTTGCGCGGCGAAGCCAACGACTATGTGGGAAAAGGATTGTCCGGCGGGACCATCGCCATTTCGGCGGGGAACGCGGCTTCGCGACGTGGAGATGTTCTGGCGGGAAATACCGTGCTGTACGGCGCTACTTCCGGCCAACTGTATGTGGCAGGCCGCGCGGGCGAACGCTTCGGCGTGCGCAATAGCGGCGCCCTCGCGGTTGTGGAAGGCGTAGGGCAACACGGCTGCGAATATATGACCGGCGGCGTGGCTGTGATTCTCGGTCCGCTGGGATTAAATTTTGGTTCAGGGATGACCGGCGGTTTGGGGTATGTACTGCGCTCGGAAGCCGAGGACGTATTGCACCTGGATTTCGTGGCGTTGGCGGCTATCGATGCGGAAGAAGAAATTTCACTGCGGCGCGTTCTGGAAGAACACGTGTACCTTACGTCGAGCCCGCGTGCGGCGCGTTTGTTATCGCGCCTGGGCGCTCTTCCGCTGATGCGCGTGCAACCAATTCATTTCCAGGGCACGATCGAAGCTACGTGGAGACCAGTGCTCGCCAAACTGAAAGATCGCGACGCGGTAATGCCTCCGGCGCCAGACGTGCCATCCGCACAATCGGCTTTACATGCCTGAAAGGAAAAGGATATCGACGCAGTCGGCTGTATAAATCCGTTATAATCTCAGCCGAGCATCCACTATGGATTTCGACCAACTCGCTACCTTCGTGTACGTCGCTAAACTGAAGAGCTTTTCGCGCGCCGGTCAGAAAGTTTTCCGTTCGCAATCTGCGGTCAGCGCGCAAATTCGCCAGCTGGAACAAGCCTATCGCGCCAAACTTCTCGATCGTTCCGCCAAATCCGTCGAACTGACGCCTGCCGGGGAGGTGCTGTTCGAATACGCCGAGCGGCTCCTGCGGCTTCGCGACGAGTCGGTTCAGGGTGTAGCGGATCGCGGCAACGTAGTGCAGGGCACCGTGCTCTTCGGCGCGAACGAAGCCACCTGCCTGTACCTGCTTCCGGATATTTTCGCGGAGTTCCAGCGCCGCTACCCGCTCGTGCACATCAGTATTTACCGCAATTTCAGCCATAAGATTCTGCAACGCATCGAGGACGGCTCCATTGACGTTGGCATCGTGACGCTGCCGATCAAGTCGCTCAACACCAAGGTGCACAGCATTTACCGCGACCGACTGCGATTCATGGTCAGCACGCGAAATCCCCTGGCGAACCGTACGAAAATCACCCTTGAAGAAGTGGCCGCGCAGCCGTTAATTTTTCCCAGGACCGGATTTACTCGGCAGGTATTGGACAAGCTTTTCCGGCCGTACCGTTCGCGGCTGCACGTGACCATGGAACTGCCCAGTATCGGAATGATTAAACGGTTTGTTGGCGCGGACGCGGGCGTTTCTTTTATCAGTGAGAGTTTCGCAAGTGATCAGGTGAAGGCCGGGGAAGTGAAGCTGATTAACGTCGAAGGCGTCGACCTGTGGCGGGAGCTTGGACTTGTGTATCGCAAGGATCGCAGCCTGCCGCGCGCCGCGCAATCCCTGATCTCAATTATTCGCGAGCACCGAAAACTACCCGAGCCTTCTTCTTCCGTAGCCGCTAAGGTTTAATTCTTGCGTTTCGGCTGGCCACGAAATCCAAGCAGTTCAATGTGAAATGAATTCCAGGCTCGCGATCGCCCGGGCGATCACATTTTCCTGGATCTGGATCAAATCGCTGCCGGAATAGGTCATCCCGAGGACCGAGAATATCTCCTCGCGACGCCCCACTACCATGATTGTTCCCGACCAGTCGTGATTGTCGGCCAGCCCGCGGTAATGGATTTCGATGGCAGGGAAGCCGCCTGCGACTGTTTTGCGCTGGGAAATGCGGCGATAGTTGCCGTAAATATCGCGCAGGCGTGTTTCGACATTTGCGGCTGTGGCCTCCAAAGAGTCCTTTGTTTTTTCCTCCGCCACCACCATCAATGTGGACTCATCGGCAGTTCCCATGGCCATGACCGCATTGGGTAATGATTGGCGCGCATCGGCGATTAATTTCCAGCTTGGTGGCTTATACATGCGAAAGCCGTGACTGTAATTGGTGTACACGTTGCCTTGCACCGCTTCGCGGTTTACCGGCGGCTCGATGGCTTTTGACTTGACTGGCGAGGGGCTGACAGGAGCCGTTGGAGTTTTTGCCGTCGCAACAGGCTTGGCGGGCGGGATTGCTGCTGACGTTGTAGCTGAACTTGAGCTTGGATGAGCTGGTTCCTTGGCAGACGCAGAATTTGAAACGCTGGTTGCATTCGGCGAGGATTTGACCGGAGGTTTCTCGATCGCCGGTTTGCTCGCGTCCGGAGCCGCTGCAGATTGAGACGCTGCGGGCGGGATAGAAACTGCGGAGCGCGCGGGAGTGGCTGCAGGTGTCGTCGCTTCCGCCGCTTGTTTATTTAGTTTTGCGCTTTTTGGTGTACTCGACGACGCCGTGGTTTTTGCAGTGTTCACCGATGGCGCGGAGGTTGCAGTTGCCTTCACTTCCTTCGGGGCAGCGGTAGCCGGAACCTTTGCCGGTACAGGCTCGGATTTTGCGGGAGCCGGTTTGTTTGCTGCAGCCGATTCCGCTTTCGCTGCTGGATGGCCGGCCGGGACGCTGGGGTTGATCGACGCGATTTTGTCTTTTTCGATCAGAACAAATCCAAAGTCGGTCTTCACTTTGAACATGTTGTCTTCGTAGCCGACAATCACGCCGGATAATTTCTTGCCGTCCTTAAGCCGAATTTCGTCCGCTCGTGCAGGCGCACTCGTGACAATTGCACCCATCCACACAAGAATTGCAAGCGAAAGCAAGCTTCGCACGGCGCCCATGCCTGTGAGTATGCTGCCGAGCACGCTTGCGTGGCAACATACTCCGTGGCCGGATTGTCCACCGTGGCATCTCGCGGGCGGGACTAGCCAAGAATTAGCCTCGTCACCGTAAACACGCGGAAATCAATGTTTCCGCAAATCTGGATGCAACTTGTTTATGTCGCTCTGAGCGTGGAGTAAACTAGATTCGGAAGCGAGCGCCGAGGGAATTCCAGTTTTAGCCCTGTTCTGAACTCGACGACCGCACGATTGCAGGATCGAGAGGTAGAAATGTCCGCACTGAACGAAACAAAAAGTTTTGACACCGTCGATCATATCGCTGTTCCGGTTACGGATGTGAAGGGAACAGTCGACTGGTACACCAAGAATTTCAATTGCAAGATCGCCTACCAGGATGAAACCTGGGCCTTATTGGAATTCGCCAATATTCGCGTCGCGTTTGTCCTGCCCGAACAGCATCCGCCGCACTTTGCGCTGCTGCGCGATCCTGCTGTTTTTGGCGAGCCTAAAACCCATCGCGACGGCACGCGTTCAGTTTATGTGAACGATCCGTCCGGGAATTCCGTTGAAGTTCTGGCATTGAAATAGGTACTAAGAAAGCGGAAGGAATGAGCCGGTGCCGGCTCTCGTGAATCGCGATTTTTAATTATTTATTCGCTTTCTGGAACTTCGCGCAGCGTTGCAACGGCGTCCTTCCTTTGCCCAATGCGGCTATTCGCGATGGCAATTCCTGCGAGCACCAGTGCTCCGCCAAGAAATTGCGAAGCCGATAATGGTTCCGCAAGAAGCAGCGCCGCCATTACCGCCGTCAGCGGGCCTTGTGACAGCAAACTGATCGATGTCGCGGTGGCGGGCAAATGCCCCATCGCATAGGTGAGCGCCAGATACCCGCCAAGTTGCGAAACCAATCCCAAGCCGAGAAGCGCCGCCCACGAATGGCCCGGCGGCACGGCCAGCGAAATGCCGAGCGCAACGTTAATAATCAGAAGAAATAAGGCGCTGGAAATCATCGCCAGTCGCAGGAAGACTAAGGTACTGGTGGTCATTCGCACGCGCTCGGTGGCCATCAAATACAGAGCGAAACACGCGGACGCGGTCAGGGCCATGGCGTCACCGGAGCCCAACTTGACGTGTTTGGCAAGATCGCCCCAAACGATCACCACCGTTCCGCTGAGTGCAAGCAGTAAGCCGAGCCAGAAGGACACACTCGGTCGCTCGCGGAAAAGTAACCACGTAAACAAACCCACAAAAACGGGAGTGTTGTTGCCGAGCAGCGTGGCATTCGCCGCGGAGGTGCGCAGAATCGAAGTATTAAAAAACGCGAGATCGAGCGCGAAAAAAAGTCCGCCAACGGCGATGACCAGCAAGGTTTTCCGATTTACGCGCGCCGAGCCACGATCGAATAGCCATGTCGGCAGCAGCACTACGGCCGGAATCAACATGCGATAAAACGCGGAAGCCGGTCCGGGCATGTTCGTCCAGCGCACAAAAATGGCGGACCATGCGATGCACAAAATTCCACCCGTTAATACCAAGTAGGGCCACGCGCCTGGCGTGGTGCGCGACTCCGTGTTTTTCAGTTCGTACGCTCCTTCCGCGTGATAATGCTGCGCGAGAGTCGGAGTATCGCACACAGGGTGAGCCAAGGCAGGTGCCGAATTGGCCTGTATATCTATTTACGGAACATTGGTTCGGCGTGAGGTTAGGATTACTAGGTAAACGCTGCGACGCGAGGCAATACAGGAATATAATCGCCACGCTCAAAAATATGGTGAGGTTTCCCGGATGAATGACGAGAAGTGCCACGATCGAAAGCTGGGCATGCGCAGCAAAATAACCCGCCGCGACTTTCTAAACGGAGTTGCCACCTGCGCCGGCGGGGCCGTTGTCACCGGAGCCGCAGCCTTCGGGACGTTCAACGCCGAAACTTTACTCGCCGCTGCTGCGCTGGATGAGTTTTCGCCGGAAAAAGCACCCGACTACTATCCGCCCGCCAAAACGGGAATGCGCGGAAATCATGACGGCACCTTCACCTTCGCTCATCTGATGCGCGATGGACAAAAATGGGACGACCTTGGCACTGCCACTAAAAATGATGAAACCTACGACCTGATCGTTGTCGGCGGCGGGATCAGCGGACTCGCCGCGGCGTATTTTTACCGGAAGCAAGCAGGGAACAGCGCGCGGATATTGATTCTCGACAATCACGACGATTTTGGCGGCCACGCCAAACGCAATGAATTCCAGGTTGGCGGCCGCATGGTGCTGAGCTACGGCGGAACGCAATCGATCGAGAGTCCTGGGAAGTACAGCGAGGTAGCAAAAAGGCTGATTCAAGATATTGGAGTTCGCGTCGAAAAATTTGATATCGCGTACGATCAGACGCTTTATTCGAAAATGGGCACGGCAGCGTTTTTCGACAAAGAAACGTTTGGCGAAGATCGTCTGCTGACCGGCATGAACGCGACGCCGTGGCCGGAATTTCTGGCCAAGGCGCCTCTTTCGGATGCCGTGCGGCAGGATATCGCGCGTGTCTATACAGAAAAAAAAGACTATCTCCCTGGCATGCCTGCGAGCGAGAAAGCAGCGCTCCTCTCGAAGATCAGCTATGCGGAATATCTGACGAAATATTGCAAGCTAACGCCAGCCGCTTTGCCGTTCTTCCAGACTTTCACGCATGACTTGTTTTGCATTGGGATTGAAGCGGTCCCCGCGATGGCGTGCTATGAAGCGGGCGATGATTATGGCTCCTTCACCTATCCCGGATTCGATGAACTGGGTTTCCCCGCCTCGGGGAAAGAAGAGCCCTACATTTACCATTTTCCTGACGGCAATGCGTCCATCGCAAGGCTACTGGTGCGTTCGCTGATTCCTGCAGCGATGCCCGGCAACTCGATGGATGACGTAGTAACAGCGCGAGCTGTTTACAGCAAGCTGGACGTTCCCGAAGCGCCCGTGAGAATACGACTGAACAGCACCGTGGTGCACGTTAGCGACAATGTCGAGCAGGGAGCGGCGAAGGCAGTTCAAGTCGCTTACATGCGCGGTGGGAAATTACACGCGGCAACCGCGAAAAACTGCGTACTGGCTTGTTACAACGGGATGATTCCCTATATTTGTCCCGATTTGCCGGCGAAACAGAAGGAAGCGCTGTCGTACCTGGTGAAAGCGCCGCTGGTGTACACGCATGTCGCGCTGCGAAATTGGAAAGCGTTTGAAAAGTTAAACGTGCACCATATCGTCGCTCCCGGCAGCTATCACACATATGCGGCACTGGATTTCCCGGTCAGTGTAGGAGGTTACAAATTTCCTTCCGGTCCGAGCGAACCCGCAGTTCTCTTTATGTTGCGCACACCGTGCAAACCTGGATTGTCGCAGCGCGAACAGAATCGCGCGGGGCGCAGAGAATTATTGGACACACCGTTTTCGACTTTCGAGAGAAATATTCGCGATCAATTGAACAGAATGCTGGGCGGAGCAGGTTTTGATTCCGCACGAGATATCGAGGGTATGACCGTGAATCGCTGGGCGCACGGTTACGCGTTTACTCCCAACGCATTGTTCGATCCGGATTGGAAAGAACAGGACAAGCCATGGGTAGCCGGCCGCCAGCGTTTCGGCCGAATCGCCATTGCGAATTCCGACGCCGGAGCGAGCGCCTACACCAACGTCGCGATAGATCAGGCGTGGCGCGCCGTAGGGGAATTACACGACGCCTGACGCTCTGATGGGTTACCACGCGTGGTAGTTCCCTGAAGCTTAAGACAGGGTTCCAGACGGCCCCCTGCTCGCTCGCGCCAAATGAGCATTCGATTTTTCCGATGCGATTATGATATCGTCTGTGCTTAGGCTCCCGAAGTCGGATTGCCTGAACTCCCTGGAACGTGCGCTTTTCGGCCTTCCCTCCACTGGTTCAGCCAATTTTCAGCCAGGTTTTGCGGTGCTCAGGAAACGGCTGTGCCGAATTCTTGCACGCGTGGCACTTCGAAGGGTACCGGGAGAATCAAGATGAAGAGTTTATTTGTAGGGAACATGAGCTTTCAGACTACCGAAAGCGACCTGCGTACATTGTTTGAGCCGTTTGGCCAGATCACGCGCGTGCACATGGCCATGGATCGCGAGACCGGACGCGCACGCGGATTCGCGTTCATTGAAATGCCCAACGACGAGGAAGCCGCGAAAGCCATGGCGGGACTCGACGGCAAGGAATTGGGCGGGCGCAATTTGAAGGTTAACGAAGCCCGGCCGAAGGGCGAAGGCGGGCCGCCACGCGGTCCGAGAAGCTTTAACGGACCCAACGCTGGCCGCGGACCAAGCGGAGGCGGTGCCGGCGGCCGTGGCAAGAGCGGTGGCGGCGGGCGCGACCGTTTCTCCAATGAAGATTATCGCGAGTCGGCCAGGCAACCGCGCGAACCGCGCTGGTAACTTCTGAACCTGGAACGGAATCGCTGGACGGCCTCGGCGGTGACCGAGGCCCACTCTGTTGTAAGGAGACGCTATGACAACGACTTTTCAGAAAAGGCAGAAAGAGATGAAGCGGATGGAGAAGCGCAAGATGAAAGAGGAAAAGCGCTTCCAACGCAAAACGGACAAGACCACTCCCAAGGAAACCGGAATAATCGACCCCGCGCTGGATCCTACAATCGATTGGAATCACTCCGACGATTTCATGACCCCGGAATAGCCTCAGATAAATAGTCGGGAAGAATCGCCTATTTTGCTTTTTCTCTTGGGCCGTAGTGTTGCAATTTTCCGTCGGCCACGACGTTAATATAGCGACCTGCAGTTAAAAACTGCATTACTTTCGAGCCTTCACGCGCCAGTTTCGCCCATCGCGAAGTCGTGTGAGGATTCTGTTCCAGCCCGCGAATACCTATTCCTTCAACCTCGAAATCGATCTGGGCTAGTTTGTGTTTGGAAGCTCGCCGCACGGGATACGTATCTTCGCCGACCGTCACAATCTTCTTCCGCTCGACCAGCGCCTGATGCCAAACGGAAATTAGCGCGGCATCAAGTGCGGAATCGGTGTCGGCTGTCACGAAGAATCGCATTACTTCACAAAATAAAATTGGCTCCGGGGCGTGGACTCGAACCACGATAGCCAGATTCAAAGTCTGGAGTCCTACCGATTAGACGACCCCGGAGTAGTCTGAAGAAGTTTAGCAGGGCATACGCGGTCTTAGAAGTGCGCGAACACAATATGACGAAGAAATGTGCCGGCAAAAGTGGGGCTGAAAGCTCACGAAAAGGCATCGACGAAGCCTCGTTTTTCTTACTCACGCGATCACGAACGCACGTAAAAATAAGTTCATAAATGTCTCGATGGAATGTGCGATGAAAAGGACTTTCTGCTAGATTGATTAAGTCACTCGCCACACGACGGAGAGGTGTCCGAGCGGTTTAAGGAGCACGCTTGGAAAGCGTGTGTAGGAGAAATCCTACCGTGGGTTCGAATCCCACCC
>CAXMLS010000608.1:0-4673 GCA_964194235.1 uncultured bacterium
TTTTGCAGCGCAGTGCGGGGGTTACGGGCGCGTTCGTAACGGCGCGCACAGTTTTTCTTGATCCGGAGGCGATTCCCTTTCCGCAAACGGTAGCGCCGAGTGACCGAGTGCGCTTCGGCATTATTGGCATTGGAATGCAAGGCTCGGGATTGCTAACGAACGCTATACAACTGCCGGGCGTGGAATGCGTGGCGGCTTGCGATCTGTATGACGGCAGGCACACGCTGGCGAAAGAAATTGCCGGAGACAAAGTGGTGACGACGCGGCGGTACCAGGAACTGCTCGCCAATAAAGATATCGATTGCATCGTCGCGGCGGTTCCGGACCACTGGCACAAACAGGTGGTGGTCGATACGGTGAATGCCGGGAAAGATATTTACTGCGAGAAGCCCATGTCGCACACGGCCGCGGAAGGCGTGGCCATGGTGAACGCGGCGCAAAAAACCGGAAAGATTGTGCAGATCGGGTCGCAGCGAGTGAGCTCGGTGATCTGTACGAAAGCCAAGGAAATGCTGGCGCAAGGAATGATCGGCAAGCTGAACCTGGTGGAGGCTTCGCTGGGGCGCAACGATCCGACGGGCGCGTGGGAATATCCGCCGCCACCAGATTTGTCACCAGCGACGCTGGACTGGGACACCTGGCAAGGGACAGTTCCGAAGCGCGCGTTTGACGCGAAAATATTCGCGCGCTGGCGCTGTTGGAAGGAATACGGAACCGGCGTGGCGGGCGATCTGTTGGTGCACCTCGTCAGCGGCATGCAATACATGCTGGGCTGGAATCAGCCGCCCAAGCGGGTGATGTCTACGGGGGGGATTCTGCGCTTCCCCGATGGGCGCAACATGCCGGACGTGCACGCGACGTTATTCGAATATGGCGAGATACCGGTTTACATGCGCTTGAATCTGGGATGCGAGACGCCAGAGGTGTACCGGTTCATGGGCTCGAAGGGGATTCTCGAGGTTACGGAAACGACCATCACGTACATGCCGCAAACCGGGGAAGATAGCGGACCGAGTTACTACACGTCAGGCTATCCGCGGGAACTGCGCGAGGCTTATCTGAAGCAGTGGCACGCGGAGCATGATGCGACTCCGGGCAAGGAGCCGACGCAGGAAGGCTTCAACTACAAAGGCGTGTCGTGGGACGAGGAAAAGCCGCACTTGTGGAAGTTTTTCCAGGCGGTCAAGAGCCGGCAGCCAGTCACGGAAGATGCCGTGTTCGGGCATAACGCTGCACTGGCGTGCCACATGGCGAACGAGTCGTATTTCCGGCACAGCGCAACTACCTGGGACCCAACTTCGCAACAGATCAAGAGCTAGGCAGACCTGCAGGCCTTTCCAGGACGGTACTAGGACTTAACTCGTTGCCACGCAACTTTTTGCGCGGCAACGAGTTTAACTTGATGTAGGCACTTTGGCAGGCGGTAACCTTCGTAGCTCAAGTTCCCAACTGTAGTTGCCAGGGTCCACGGGGGTTTTTATGCGATATCTACGATACTTCGCTTTACTTGCTTTTTGTATGTTTGCCGCGAGCTACTCTCACGCTCAAGTGTCTGTCGGGATCGGCATCGGACCGGTTTACGGCGGATACGGTTACAGCAGCTATGGGTATGGCGGCTATGGCTACGGCGCGGCACCGGTATGCAGTTACGGCTACTACGATTACTCGCCTTATGATTGCGCCCCGTATGGATACTGGGGCCCGGACTACTTCGTGGATGGCATCTTCATCGGTGCCGGTCCGTGGTACCACGGATATGGGCGTGGGTACGGCTACGGCCATCGCCGCTACGGGCGTGGATATTACGGAGGCGGATACGGAGGCAGCTATTACGGCCGCGGTGGATATTATGGCGGCGGGTATTATGGCGGCGACAATTATTACAGCCGGGGCGGTTACAACCGGCACGGGTATTCCAATCGTGGAAATTACAATCGAGGCGGATATTCGGGTGGCGGCAATTACAACGGTGGATACGGAGGTGGCCGTGGATACTATAACGGCGGCGGTTCGTACTCCCACGGCGGCTCACGCTTCCACGGTGATGGTGGCAGGGGAGGCTTCCATGGTGGCGGCGGATATCGTGGGAGCCGACATTAAACCGAGCTAATTAGTTCTAGAGTTAAAACGGCTGGCATTTTGCCAGCCGTTTTTTTTGTGCGGCAGTCGGAATTATCGGGATTATCGGGACACTTCTTTTCCTCATTCGGCAGGATTTGGTCTTGCAGAAGGCGCCGGCGGAAGAAGAAACCGCTGCCGCAACTTGTGGGTAACGGGCGCTTCCACCCATCGATATAAAGCCAACGACAGCGCGACGATCCCGGCCAAAGCGAGCAGCTTCACTTTGTGATCCAAAGGCTTTTCCTGTCCCCAGCCCCCCTTCACGAACTCCCACAATGGTGCGTGCAGCATGTACAGAGCAAAGCTCGATTGGCCGAGTGACACTAACCAGCGGGGCCGAAAAATTCGTTCGGCAAATCCGCCGCTGGCGATACTGAAGATCAATACAGCGAGCAACGGCGCCAAGAGTCCGGTGTGTGTGACGGGATAAGGGATGTGGTATCCCAGCAATAGAGTCAGCAAAATTGCCACTGTCGAGATAACGAACGTAAAGTTCGCTTGTCTGGTGCTGAACCCGCCTGCCGTACCAAAAAGTCTGCCTGTCATCATCCCAATGAAAAATTCCGGCAAGTGCACAAGAGGGTTGAACTTGAGCACAAAAAGCCAAAACCCTTCACTCGACGCGGTCACCTGCGACAGGCTATCCGGGTTGAAATGCAGATAACTAAGCGAAAGGGTCAGTGACATAAGCCATGCGAGCGCTGCTGAAACGAACCACCAGGTTCTTGAACGATGACGGGTCGCGAGCAAAAGGAATGGCAGGCTGAGATAACAGAATGCCAAGTTGGAGAGCGCCCATGCCGGAAAATTCCAATACAGCGCGGCGTGGGGAGACCACGACTGTAGCAAGAGAGCGGTAAGCAACGCCTTGCCGGGAGAAAATGCGGAGCCGTGAAACAAAATCGGCAAGGCCACGAGCAATCCGAGATAGTAAATTGGCAAGAGTCGCAGACATCTCCCCAGCCAGAACTCTCTGTAGGGTATTTCGTTGCGATCAAAGCGCGCCGCGTACGTGTAGGTGAGCAAAAATCCCGAGGAAACAAAAAAATAACTAACGCTAGCGGGCGTTCCCATCAGGCCGCGCCACCAGTACCCACTGGTGTCCCAGTCGACATAGTGGTACATCGCGACGCGCAGGGCCGCAAGAAATCGAATGCTGGTGAGCGCGGCGAGATTCCTGGTGGACCCCATCAGAGGCTAAAACGCAGGTTAACAAGCACGCGTCTTGACATAAATCGGCGACGCTTCTGATCGGAGCGCAAGGCTCGTGACGGAAGGCATTGCACTAGTGGAAAGTTGTACATTCGTTGTACCGAACGCAACGTTTGCTGCTGGGACGGCCTAAGCTTCCGGGAGCGGCGGGCAGCCGGGAAATTCGCTGAGCGCGGTGTTGCCGATGTATTGCAGGTCGGCGATGCCGATTTTGCTGGTGTAGAAGGCATCGCAGGTAAGACCTCGCACAAACGCAAAAAAAGCCACGCCCTGGCTCAAAGTGGGATCTGATTTGGCATTCTTGCGGAAAGCGAGCAAGTCCAGGACTGTTTTTCTTTGTTCCGGAGTGCAATTCAGATAGTGCGCGCTGTAGCGATCGGAACAAAACCCATCGAGCCAGAACAACCCTCCGCCGAGCCTCAACTGGTACTCTTCATTTTCGCTCGTGAGCAAATCGATAAATTCCGGAGCGCCCGCTTCGACGGCCCCGCCGGACTTTTCATCCTTGGGAATAATGGTCTCGCAAAGTGAGGTTAACGTTTCGTATTGATGGGGCGTGAAATATTTCGGGGTGTATTTTCCGGACGGCGCGGCGGCTTTGTCTTTGCGCACCGCCTGGTGTGCGTATTCCGCGGCCTGCGCGGGGATAACCTGCAAGACCGAGCCACCCGCAGCGGTGAGCGCCAACGTTTTTAAAATATCGCGCCTGCTGATTCCTGCGCTCATATTAAATGTTGCCTTTCTTCGCTTCATCGAGCAGATATTCCGAAGCACGCCAGGACAGCGCCATGATGGTCAAGGTTGGATTTTTATCCGGATTGGTGACCAGCCCAGCGCCGTCGGTGACGAAGAGATTTTTCACATCGTGAGCCTGGCAGTAGCCGTTGAGCACGGAAGTTTTTGGATCGGCGCCCATGCGGGCCGTGCCCACTTCGTGAATGATTTTCCCGCCTTCCAGAATTCCGAAAGGATACTGGCCGTCGATGGCCGTTTTAGTCTGGTACACGCCGCCCATGGTTTCGATGATGGAGCGGAAGGTTTCCTGCATGTCCTGCGCCTGGCGTAGTTCATATTCCGACCACTTGAAATGGAATCGCAGAACCGGAATGCCCCACTGGTCGACGACGTTGGGATCGATCTCGCAATAGGTATTGGGATTGGGAAGCATCTCGCCGCGTCCGGAGAAGCCGACCGCCGTGCCATACAGCTGGCGAGCTCGTGCTTTGAGCTTCGCGCCGTAACCCTCTTCGTCATGGCAAAGGTCGTCGAACATTCCGACGCCGGGCATTTCGCGGCCGCCGCCCATCTCAATGTGATAACCCCTGTCTCTTATACACATC
>CAXMLS010000609.1:0-5613 GCA_964194235.1 uncultured bacterium
GATGTGTATAAGAGACAGGTTTAGGACTCTCCAAAGCGGCGATATCCCTGGTCATCAACGATTCACCAGCAGCCAAATCCATTCCCCTCAGCACCAAAGAATTGATACGAGCCACGGCCCGTGAGCTGAATTACCGCCCCAATTTTCTGGCTCGATCACTGCGCCAACAACGCAGCTCGACGATTGGCGTTCTTGTTCCCGAAATCAGCGAAGGCTACGCCGCGTTGGTTTTGTCCGGCATAGAAGATCCATTTGTTAAAGGCAGGCTACTTTTATTTTGTGGTCAGCCACCGACACCGCGAGGATTTGGTGGCGGAATATCCCCATCTTCTCCAACAACGCGCCGTGGAAGGCTTGATTGCTGTGGACACTGCATTTTCCAGAGGGGTGGCCCTACCGGTAGTGGCAGTTTCCGGCTACACTGCGGTGCCCGGGGTTACTAATATTGTGCTGAATCATGCGCGCGCAGCGACCCTGGCTCTTCAACACGTTATCAAGCTGGGGCACCGCCAATTGGCATTTATTAAGGGCCAAGTCTTCAGTTCGGATACACAAGTGCGTTGGGAATCTATGCGCGCCGCCGCCGCGGAACTGGGCCTGGAGGTCAACGAAAAGCTGGTGGTGCAATTGGAGGGGGAGTCCGCTACTTCCGACCTTGGCTTCACCGCGGCACAAAAATTGTTGGCAACGGCTGACCCATTTACGGCGTTGATTGCGTTCAACGATATCTCCGCGATCGGATCAATCCAGGCCCTGCGCGAGGCTGGACGCCGCGTCTGGGAAGATATCTCCGTGGTGGGTTTCGATGACATTCAAAGTGCGCGCTACACCAATCCGGCGTTGACGACCGTACGGCAGCCCTTGCGCGAAATGGGTTCTCTTGCCGCTGAAACGCTATTACAGCGAATTGCCGGCGCTTCCGAAAATACTCACACGCGGGAAATTGTTGTCGAGCCCGAATTGATAATTCGCGCGAGCACGGGACCAGCCCCTCCGTCACAGCCTTATTGATCTGCCTCCACCCGCCAGCCGTGGCTACGATGTGGAACCGCCGGCCATTTTCCTGCAATGGATCATCAGATCGATGATTCGTTGACATTAAAATTTTCGATAGCTATACTTGCAGCCAGTTAACCGATTTATCGCTGAGAAACGCAAGGGGTGCACGTCAGCGACCTTGAAGGGTGGCATAAAATGCGAATAACTAAACTCGTAATGGGCGGCCTTTTTCTCCTGGCTTGCTTGGGCATACTTCTGCCTGTGGCGTCAGCGCAATATCGAGCCTCGATTCAGGGCGTGGTAACTGATCCCGATGGCTCAGTTGTGAGTGGAGCAACAGTTACGTTACGGAATGAAGAGACGGATCAAAGTCTAACGTCTACCACGAACGATCAGGGTATTTATAACTTCAACTCCCTTCCGCCGAGTCATTTTACGGTGACAGTCGAAAAGGCGGGATTCAAAAAGAAGGTGCTGCAAGGCGTCGGCGTGATCGCCGAACAGGCGAACTCCCTAAGCGTTACGCTCGATGTCGGAGAAGTTTCGGAATCGGTAACAGTGAATGGAGATACCGCTCCTCTCATCGACACTGAGACGGCAAACCTCAGCGGAACAGTGTCTGCCCAAGACATTCAAAAATTGCCGTCGATCGGTCGCGATCCTTTCCAGCTCCTGCAACTGGCACCGGGAGCTTTCGGCGATGGCGCGCAAGCGGCTGGAGGCGGAACGAGTAACCTGCCAGGAACGACAGTAGGTGGCACCGGCGGCACAGACGGCGTATTCAAGATCGAAAACGGCGGTCAGATTACCTCAAACGGCGCCCGGACCGGCGAAAACAATTATCAGATCGACGGTGTAGGAACAACCAGCGTGACATGGGGAGGCACTTCCGTCGTCACCCCGAACGAAGACTCCATCAAGGAAGTAAAAATAACCACCGATAATTATGACGCGGAAAACGGACGTTACCGCGGCGCGCAAGTTCAAATCATTTCTCAGAATGGAACCAACCAGTATCACGGCAGCCTGTTTTTTAAGGCGCACCGCCCCGGACTTGACGCCTTTACAAGATATAACGGATACAATAACGCCAACGTACGCGACGCCAGTCGTTTTAACGACTTTGGAGGCACGGCCGGCGGTCCAATTCTTCACAACCGGTTGTTTGTCTTCTTCTCTTATGAAAGGCTATCGAACAATGCGCGCCAAGGTGCGGGAGGCGCTTGGTATGAGACCTCTGGTTTTAGGTCCCTGGCGCTCTCCGGAACGAATGCAGCCAAGTTCTTAAGTTTTCCTGGGGTCGCCCCCAATGGCGGCACGATCGTGGATCAGACCTGCGCGAGCATCGGTTTAATCGAAGGAACCAATTGTCATGAGATTCCTGGTCAGGGGCTCAACCTCGGATCGCCGCTGACCGCGCCTATCGGTACCAAGGATGCGGGCTTCGTGAACTCCAGCCAACCGGGTACTGGGGGAAATGGGTCCGGTGGACCTGAAAATCTGTCCAGCACCGCGGATATCGCTTTCTACCAGGGGACTATCGAACCCGTCAACAGCAGTCACGTGCAGTACAACGGACGAGTGGATTTCAATCTAACCAGCAAAGACCTGCTCGTATTCAGCGTTTACTATGTGCCGAACTCTTCCAGCTCCTTGAATGGTAGCGGGAGCGGGGATCGGCTGATGAATCTTTTTAACACGACATATCTTAACCGCGCAGCGACGGCGATTTGGGATCACACGTTCAGCTCGTCTCTGGTTAACGAGGTTCGCATAAATGCTGCCGGCTGGCAAAACAAGGACCTCGCAAGCAACCCTAAGGCTCCCTTCGGGCTACCGGTAATAAACTTCACTAACCCTGGCTCGATCACACTTAACGGGTACGGAATCGGTGCCTTTAACGGTTTTGATCAGTGGACTTACGCTGCCAAAGATGTGCTCACTAAAGTTCACGGTGCACACACTATGAAGATGGGCGGGGAGTTTACGCGGCTGTTGTCCGTTGACGCGCCCTTCTGGGCCGATCGCCCGAGTTACACCTTCAACAACATTTTTGACTTCCTCAACGATGCTCCGGTGCAGGAAAACGCGCAATTCGATCCCGTTACCGGCGTACCCTCCGCTCTTCGCAAGGACCTGCGGAGTAGCATTGTTGGTCTGTTCTTCCAGGACAACTACAAAGTGAGGTCCAACCTGTCCGTCACCGCCGGTTTGCGATGGGAGTACTTTGGCGCTATATCTGCGAAAAACGGAAAATTGGCCACAGTGGTATTAGGCCCTGGAGGGAGCGTTTTCTCCGGTGCTCGCGTACGCACTGGAGGAAGCTTGTATGACGCCCAAAAATCGAACTTCGGCCCACAGCTCGGCTTTGCGTGGAGTCCCAAATCGCTCGCCAGGCGTGACTTTGGGAACCGCCTGGTCGTTCGCGGCGGATTCGGAGTAGCGTTCAATGGCATCGTGCAGTCAAATTCATTGGATGGTCGGTTCAATCCGCCATTTGTCGACAATAACCCGACGCTTTCCGGAAGCAACATTTTATACATCAACAGCTTCCCATCCAGTCCTACTGATCCCAACGGCTACAAGTCGAATCCGAACGCCATTGTCACGTTCGACAGCAATAATCTCCCGACGACCGGGCGCGTAGACTTGACCGCCTTTCCGTCCACGTGGCCAACAACTTACACTTATCACTACACGCTGGGCACCGAGTACGATCTAGGGCGCCAGTGGGTCGCCTCCGTTGGATATCAGGGCAGTTCGACGCGCCACCTTACGGAGCACTACAACCTGTACGACGTTGGAGCTCCGCGGGGCTTAATGTTGAATCCGAGAATTTCGGGTATCACCTATTATGCCGATGACGGGTCAGCACACTTCAACGCGCTGCTCCTGGAACTGAAGCATAACTTCAGCCATTCATTCCAGCTGGATACGCAGTATCGCTGGAGTCATAGCCTGGACACCGGTTCGAATGCTTACGCGGGTGGCTTCTATCAATATGACCTTCACACCGGATTCGGCACATCGGACTACGATACCCGCCATGCATTCAAGATGTATGGTATTTGGTCTCCAACGATATTCCGAGGTAGCCACAATTGGGAAGAGAAGGTGGTCGGAGGGTGGACCATATCCGGCATTCTCAATGCGCACACCGGCTTCCCGTTTACCCCGCGATATCACCTTAGTGACATAACTAACGGTGTTGACCCGCTCTTTAGTTTCGGAAAGAACGCGGGAGGTTCTTCAAATGACGCGGGATCCGGTGACATACTTCCGTCGGCTTATAACGGAGGCTTAAAGCCGAACTTCCGTACGAACGCGACGGTCGCTGGCGGAGGCTCAGCGTTCTTCACCGCCCCCAGTGCGCCTCCTGGAGCTTTGTTTGATTGCCTCTTTGTAACGTTTCCAACGAAGGATTGTCCAACCGGCCAGCAGACCATTGGCCCCGTTCCATCCCGACCAATTGGCCGCAACTTATTTACTGGACCAGGTTACCTTGGTGTGGACGCGACTCTCAGCAAGTCCTTTGGACTGCCGAGCATGAAAATTCTCGGCGAAAATGCAAAGCTGGAGATCCGCGCCAATTTCTACAACCTTTTCAACACTCTGAATCTAACGAACCCACAGGTGTACATTCTCGACCCCCATTTTGGCGAGGCGCAGAATGCCCTGGGCTCGCGCACGATTGAAATACAGGCGCGTTTCAGCTTTTAACCAAGAGGGGTCTGCTCCATTAATCCCGGCTCGACCGCGCGCCACCCCGGGAAGCTGTCGACTGCGGACATGAAGCAAGTCCCGGTTAACAGCTTCCCTTTTTTTTACCGATACTTTTTCAGAGGGTTCCTGCCATTTTCTTTGCAAGACGCTACCTAGCTGGTTATCTCCCCGCGGTCCGAAATCTACTCCTGACTTCGTTTCTGTCGCTGGCGCAGATAAACGCGGCTTCGCAAACCAGGCCCTCCAACGGCACCCAATTCAAATCGCTTTCCGAGCAAGCCGCAAAGGCCAGCAGCGAAAATCGCCTTGACGAAGCCGTTGTCCTGTACACCAAAGCTTTAGCGCTGCGTCCCAGATGGGCCGACGGCTGGTGGTCGCTGGCCACCATCGAATACGACCAGGACCAATATGCGAAGGCCGCGCGGCATTTTGAAAAACTGATAAGCCTGGATGCAAAGAATGGCACCGCGCACGCCATGCTGGGCTTGTGCCAGTTCGAACTGGGTAAGGACGATGCGGCTCTTATACATCTGCTGGCCGCGGAAAACCTCGGCATCCTCAAGAACGAGGGATTGCGAAAAGTGGCCCTCTATCATCTGGGGATGCTGCAATTGCGAGCGGGAAAATATGGCGCTGCAAAAGAAACGCTCGGACAATTGTCACGAGATCGGGTTAGAACCCGAGAAGTGACCGTAGGGATGGGCCTTGCGGCTCTCCTGATGAAACCACAGGAATCACCCGCGGAAGGCACTCCAGGCGCCAGCGTCGTGGAACGGGCTGGCGAGGCGGAAGTGTTGCTGACTGCCAACGAGTTTGACCATGCGAAACAGAAGTACGTCCAGCTAATTGATGAATACCCGGACTATCCAAATGCTGTCTCTTATACACATC
>CAXMLS010000610.1:0-1900 GCA_964194235.1 uncultured bacterium
GATGTGTATAAGAGACAGCTCCAAGGCTACACCTGTACGAAAGGTCAGCTATTTGAATTGCTGAGCTCGGACCACACTGGGTGCCCTGGAGGCGCCGTGAACAGCGCAGAGAGAATCAAGTATTACGATAATCTGGTGGATGAAAATGCCGAGCGTGTACTGAATGGGCTGCCGCCTACCGCGGAGTACCGCAGACTGGATAGTCTGATCGAGGAATTTATGGCGCGCATTGAAGCCGAGGAAACAGCCAACGCGGAAGAAGTCATTGCACTGCAGGCAGAGGTTATGGATTTCCTCGCCGCCTTTGAGCGACTGTTTGGTACCAAATTATTAGAAGTGAACTAAGCAAAGCTGCTGGCGCGATATTTCGCACTACCAAGCCGCAGTATAAAATTATGACGGTAGGAGAAGGCGAACCGTTCCATGGGCCGCCTTTTTTTGGTTTACGCGCATAGCTAAGTAAAATCGTGTTCGTGGTTTCCCCACCTCGCAAGAAGCGATTCCAAATTGGGAATACGGTTGCCGCAGGTGCTCGCCCTCGCTGAATAACATGAGTGCACGCAAGCAGTTGCCGCATGGGTAGGACGGCCGGAGTGGTTCCAACCGTGCAAGGTAGGCAAGAGTGCCATGCATCGCAGCCACGACTAACTAGAGGATGTTTATACTGCGCGATGAACACGGCGGGACCAATCGGAACCCGGGCACCATTCGTGTTGATTCGGTGTGGGCGCGCTGGTCGTGCGGAATCATTTTCCTTCTGATAGTGACGAGCTTCTGCTGGGAAGCTGCCGGGGTATGGATCGCGGCGGAATACGCGGCCTCCCCCAAGCCCGAGCTACGGCGTCGTGCGGCTCGATGGCAACCGCAAAACGCTGCCTACTGGGCGCAGCTCGGCGCTATGGAAGCGTGGGATTTCGAGCGCGGTGACCTTGAGCAAGCGCAGGCGGATTATGAACGGGCGATCGAAGCGAATCCTTACTCCGACCGCAACTGGCTGGAACTCGCCGGAGTTTATGAAAGACGAGGGGAGATTTCGCGAGCGCGGGCGGCCTATGAGCGGTCGCAGTACAACCATCCGATTTCGTCCGCGGTAGCGTGGCGTTACGGAAACTTTCTTCTGCGGCAAGGGGAGGCTTCTGAGGCGTGCGGGCAATTTCGTAAAGCGCTTTTGACGAGCCCAGAACTCACGGAGGACGCGGTAGCGGAGTGGTGGAAAACCGGGCTTCACAGTTCACAACCCATCGCGAAGTTGTTTCCTCCGCAGAATCTTTTTTATTTCAAAGCGCTGGATTATCTCGCTGCGCAAAATGACATCGATGCGGCTCTTCGCGTATGGGATGAACTTCTGGCGCTGGGGAAACATTTTGCATTGCCTGAGGCGATTCCATTCATCAACGAAACGATTTCCGCCGGTCGAGTCGCGGACGCGCAAAGAATATGGCGGCAGGCACTCAAGGTTTCCGCGTGGCCGCGTGACGCAGATCAGGATTCTTTGCTGATTTTCAATGGTGGGTTCGAGCACGACTCCGCGGGCGGAGGATTCGACTGGCGCGAACGGGGATCAGCGGACTACTCCTTTGCGCAAGATTCCGCGATTGCGCACTCCGGTGCGCATTCACTGCGCGTCTCTTTCAATGGCCAATCAAACGTTGATCTGCATCACGTGCTTCAGTACGTGGCACTCGAACCGGCACAGCGCTACAAATTTGCGGTCTTTCTCAAGAGCTCCGCTCTTTCCACGGACAGTGGAGTACGGTTCGTCATTGCCGACACGCGCGGGAAAATGTCGCCGGTCGTCACCGAGAGCATTACCGGTACGCAGCCCTGGATGGCCATCGAGAGAGAATTTGTCACTGGACCGGAGACGAGACTCGTAAGTATTGCGCTTCAGCGACCGCCG
>CAXMLS010000611.1:0-2944 GCA_964194235.1 uncultured bacterium
CCAGCCGATCGCGCGCCGCCCGTGAAGCAGCACTCGGCGAGCGTCACCGCAATCCCGCCATCACTGACGTCGTGCGCCGATTGCAGTGAGCGCGAAGCTGCCAGCGCCATCAAACAATCCTGCAAACGTTTTTCTGCGCCAAGGTCGATAGCCGGCGGTTGACCCGCAACAATGCCGCCAACAGTCTTCGAATATTCCGAAGAAGAAAAATCTCGGGCAACGGTTGCGTTGGCTTCGCCATTGCCGGAAGCAGCAGGAGAATCACCGCGCGCCGCCGCACCATCCAGCAAAATAATAATGTCCTGCTCTTCGCGAAAAGCACTCTTCAATACACACGATGCATCTTCCAGCAATCCCAAAATACCAATCACCGGCGTTGGATAGATCGAGCTTCCCAAAGTTTCGTTGTAGAAGCTGACATTGCCTCCGGTGATGGGCGTTCCCAGTTCGTTGCACGCCGCGGACAGTCCATCGATCACTTCGCTGAATTGCCACATCACTTCCGGTTTTTCCGGGCTGCCGAAGTTCAGGCAATTCGTTGCGGCGATTGGCCGCGCGCCGGAGCACGCCACGTTGCGCGATGCTTCCGCGACCGCATGCATCGCGCCCAAGCGCGGATTCAACTGGCACCAGCGGCCGTTGCCATCCGTGGCCAGGGCCAGCGCGCGCTTCGTTCCTTTGATGCGCACCACGGCGGCATCCCCCGCGCCCGGCACCGCCAGCGTATTCGTGCGCACCATGGTGTCGTACTGTTCCGTAATCCAACGCTTGGAAGCGATTGCTGGAGACGCGAGAAGCCGCTTGAAATTATCCGTAAAATTCTTGCCTTCCGCGGCAAACACAAACCAATCCGCCGTCGACTCTTTTCTCAGCGATGGCTGCGCCATCGGCCGCTGGTACACCGGCCCTTCTTCCGCCAACGGATGTGCCGGAATTTCGGCAACAATTTTGCCGCGATCTTTTACGCGCAGCAGGCCGCCTTCCGCCACTTCGCCAACCACCACCGCATCCAGTCCCCACTTTTTAAAAACTTGCAGAACTTCGCCCTCGCGCCCCTTATCCGCGACCAGCAGCATGCGCTCCTGCGATTCGCTGAGCATAATTTCATACGGCGTCATGCCCGTTTCCCGCTGCGGCACGCGCGCGAGATCGATTTCAATTCCCGTGCCGCCGCGCGAAGCCATCTCCGTAGTCGAGCACGTCAAGCCCGCCGCGCCCATATCCTGTATGGCCACCACCGCGCCGGTGGCCATGGCTTCGAGGCACGCTTCCAGCAGCAGTTTTTCCACGAACGGATCGCCAACTTGCACATTTGGCCGCTTCTGCTGCGATTCTTCCGTAAACTCCGCGGATGCCAGCAGTGACGCACCGTGAATTCCGTCGCGTCCCGTTTTTGCCCCCACGTAAATTACGGGATTGCCCGTCCCGCGCGCCTTGGCAAAAAATAAATCTTCCTTCTTCGCGATTCCCAGCGCCAGTGCGTTCACCAGCGGATTCTGCGAATAGCAAGGCTCAAACGAAACTTCTCCGCCGACGGTGGGCACGCCAAAACAATTCCCGTAATTCGCAACGCCGCGAATCACGCCGTCAAGAATCCGCTTGTTCTTGGCAATCACTTCCGCGCTCGGCGCCATAGCGGCTGGGCCGTCCGCGGTAATGGGCCCGAAGCGCAACGAGTCCAGCACCGCGATCGGCCGCGCCCCCATGGTAAAAATGTCGCGCAAAATTCCGCCGACTCCGGTGGTCGCGCCTTGAAAGGGCTCCACGAAACTCGGATGGTTGTGCGATTCGATTTTGAATGCCGCCACCAGCCCGTCGCCGATGTCGACGACTCCGGCGTTTTCGCCCGGCCCCTGCACCACTAATTTTCCGCGCACCGGCAGGCGCTTCAGGTGTACTCTGCTCGATTTATACGAGCAATGTTCGCTCCACATCACGCTGAAAATTCCCAGCTCCGTGATATTCGGATCGCGTCCCAGAATTTCTTGCACCCGTGCGTATTCCTGCGCGGAAAGTCCATGCTCCGCGGCGATCTCCGCCGTCACCTTGATTTCCGCACTAGCTGTCGCCAATTTATTTTCCCTGGACTTAAACGTGGAACCGAACATTTTCACTGCGCTGATCAGATTCGAAACGATCAACCCTGAAACTCATCGATTTTTAAGCCGTCGCCTTCGCCGCGCTCACTAGCGCTTCCACCATCGAGCGAAACACCACCAGTCCATCGGCCGAATCGAGCGCCGCTTCCACCGCGCGTTCCGGATGCGGCATCAATCCGGCCACATTACGCTCGCGGCTGCAGATTCCCGCGATGTTTTCCATCGACCCATTCGGGTTGCCCGCTGCATCGTCTTTGCCGTCCGCCGTGGTGTAGCGAAACACAATCTGATGATTCGCGCGCAATTCCGCCAGCGTCTTCTCATCGCAGGTATAATTTCCGTCGTTGTGCGCGATGGGAATTTTCAGAACTTGCCCGTGCTTCGCGGCTTGCGTAAACGGCGTAGATGTTTCTTCCACGCGAATATGCACGTGCCGGCAGATGTACCGCAAACCCATATTGCGCATTACCGCGCCCGGCAACAGTCCCGCCTCCAGAAGAATTTGAAATCCGTTGCAAATCCCCAGAACCATCCCGCCGCTCTTGGCGAACTTTTCCACCGACTTCATCACCGGAGAAAAGCGCGCAATCGCGCCGGTGCGTAGATAATCGCCATGCGCAAAACCGCCCGGCAGAATCACCGCGTCGCAGTTCGCTAAATTTTCCGATTGGTGCCAGATAAACTCCACTGGCTGTTGCAGGACATTGCTTATCGCGTAGAAAGCATCGTGGTCGCAATTGGATCCGGGAAAGACAACGACTCCAAATTTCATGCGGTGGCGGCTCCCTGCGGCATTTGGGGAAACGCTATTTTAACACAGTGCAGGGACTGTCTCTTATACACAT
>CAXMLS010000612.1:0-3247 GCA_964194235.1 uncultured bacterium
AGATGTGTATAAGAGACAGGTTTTGGATAAGGCAGCACGTCCTTCCGCCCGTTATGCTCGATGGTGATGTAGCCTTCCTCGATATCGATGTTCGGAGTTCCATATTCGCCCATCGTGCCCAGCTTGATCAGATGACATTCCGTCCTAAGTTCACGAATTGCGAACAATACGTTCATCGTTCCGACTACGTTATTCACTTGCGTGAAAATCGCGTGTTTGCGATCGATCATCGAATACGGAGCGGACCGCTGTTCCGCAAAATGAACGATTGCGTCCGGCTCAAACGTTTTTACCGTGGACTCAAGAAAATCGTAGTCCGCAACGTCCCCGACGAACAGCTCGATAGTCTTCCCCGTTAATTTCTGCCAGATGCGCAGTCGGTCGGATAGGGGCCGTATCGGAGTAAGAGTTTGCGCGCCAAGTTCGTGGTCCCACTGCCGCCGCAGAAAGTTGTCAACAATAGCTACCGAATAACCTTTTTGCGACAGGTACAATGCTGTCGCCCAACCGCAATAGCCGTCCCCACCGAGTACGGCAATTTTCATGGCGCCCCCAAATAATGTTCCGGTATTTAGTTATTTAAGACTGCCAATGCTGGCTGTTTAAAATGTTTCGCGCTTCCATCTATCATTATCGCGATTACCACCGGCACGCGCAATTATTCAATGCAGATTTTCAAGGCCCTACCACTTTCGGTAGTTATGGCGCGGCGCTTACCGTCTTGCCTGGCAACGGATGGTTCGTCAGAACTGCCTTGCCCCCGCTCTCAGCCACCAGCGTCAGTTGCTCTGGCCCCAGTAAACTCATAAACCCCGGCACCTGACCTGCTTCCGCAATCAGGTAATAGCGCGTCCGGCCTTTCCACAGCGCTTGCATCCGTGAATCATCGATGAACACATCGGGCGCTCCCGGAGCATACGACCCGTATTCCAAATTGTTGTATCGCCCATTGAGAATTAGCGCGTCCCGGTTCGTGTAAAATAATACGGAAGAGAACTCGTAATATGGCTTTCCCAAAATTACTTGTCCATCGGGAGACTTAAGGATAGCTTCGGCGAGCGGTCGAGACGTCAGGAAAGGATCGAATACCACCAGCGCCAATCGCGCGGCGTGAAAAAATACCACCATCATCAGCGCCGTAGCCAGATAAGCGCGCTCTCCGCGCCACCGCAATGTTCCAGCCACGCCAATCAGGAACGCCACCACGGCAACCACCAGTGGCGGACGAAGATACGCGAAGGACTGGATCGTCAGGTCCTCCATGTGACCAAGCGAAAGTGTGTAGGCGCTGGGGTGATAGCCGAGCGCAACGGAAATGTCGGCGGGCGTCGGCACATGTCGCACCAGAATCAAAATAGCGATCGCCGCGATCGCCTCGCCAGCAACTACCGCGCACAACACGCGTGTTCCACGACGAGTCCAATCGCCTTGCGCCGCCATCGCTGAGCCCAGCAACAGCGCAAACGCCGGATACGATGGCATCGAGTAATATTCCTGCGTGGTGGAAAACGTAAAAAATATAAGCAGAAAACCCAGCCAGCACATGGCCAGCAAGCGCGTTTTGCCGGCGCGATCCACCGGCTTGAGCGATAACTTCGCAACGGCGGGAAGGTACACGCTCCAGGGAAATAACCATAGGAAATGGAAGAGCCAGAAATACAAACGAGGCACGGTATTGTAGTCGCGCGGATAACGAAGGTTTAAAAACCTCAGTATTTGCTCATTCATGAAGAAAAACCACAAGAACCCGTGATATTCGCCGGGCCCGCTGTGAAACGAAGAATAAAAGTACGGCGGGTTGCGCAGCGTAGCCAGCACATGCCACGGTACCGCGATCAGCAAAACGATCAGCGCGCCGCTGAACGGATGCAGCCGCTTCCAGGTAGCGCGAGTGAATAATTGCCGCGTGAACGTAAGATAAATAAGCGCGGAAGCTACGGGAAAAACAATTCCTACCAGGCTTTTCAGCAACAATCCGATTCCCAGGCTCGCCGCCAGTATCGCCGCCCACAATCTCGGGTTTTTCTCTTCGCGTTCAAGCGCGCGCAGGAATGCCCACATCGCCAACGCAATCGTAAACGTCAGCATCACGTCAGGAATCAGAATTCGCGTGAATAGAAACACTCCTACACACGTGGCCATAACCAGCCCGGCATAAAAGCCGGCTTTTTTGCCGAAGGCCCAGATGCCAAACGCCGTTGTGAGTAATGCCAGTGCTATTGCGGATAGCGCGTAGGGAAGCCGTCCCGCCCAGTCGCGCACGCCAAAAAGCGCGTAGAACCCGGCGGTGACCCAATAGTGAAATGGGGGTTTTTCGAGGTACGCGACGCCATCTAGCCGCGCAGTCACCCAATCGCCCGAAGTCAACATGTGCCGGGAAATTTGCGCCTGCACCGCGTCGACGTCATCCATCAGGGAGGGCGGCGAAACAACACATCCCAAATAGATGGCGCCGGCGATGGCGAAAACAATTAAATAGACGAACCAGTGCTTGCGTAGACCAGCGCTCCCTGGGTCGTGCTGGAACTCGTTTGAATCTGCCATTTACTCATCCACAAAAATAAAATAAGCAAACCCCACAGGTGATAGCCAAGATTTGCTTTCCGCTCCAGGTGCAGGCGAACGAATTCCAGAATCACGTCCCCGTGGAAAAGTTCGGGATGTTCCTTCAAGCCTGCCTGCACCGTTTCAATCAGCATGTCCCGAAGCGGTCCGCGCAGCCATTCGTGCGCTGGAATATCCAATCCAATTTTTTTTCTACTCAGGATGACTGCCGGCAATTTATCTTTCATCAGCTGCTTCAGAACAACTTTCTGCTGCGTTCCCCGAATCTTTAAAGACGCCGGCAATGTAGCCGCGAATTCAACAATGCGATGATCTAGAAACGCGGGACGTACCTCCACCGCGTGCGCCATGCTCATGCGGTCGCTCTTGGTAAGAATATCGTCGGCCAGATAATATTTTTGGTCCAGCCAGAGAAAAGCCGCTAAGGGATCGGATGTCGCGGGCAAAAGTTTCAGTTCTTTTAATATGCCATCCAGAGAAGGAGGCAGTTTTGCGCGCAATAGAGACTGCTTTTCAACGTCGGAAAAAGTGCCATTCCAATAGGTGTGCGCGCGACCCGCATTCATCAGCGAGCCTTCCAGAAACCGCTTCACCTTGAATTCCAAACTAATTTTCTCGTCCGAAACCGGCCAGTGACGAACGGCCGCCAGCGCCATTCGCCGGGCTCCCGCCGGTATGGCTC
>CAXMLS010000613.1:0-4666 GCA_964194235.1 uncultured bacterium
GCTCCATAATTCTGCAAAATTCACGCTGATTCGGCTGCCCTTACTCACCATCACCTCATGATTTGAGCCCAGAAGGCCGGGGTTTTGCGCCCATTTTGCGCCCAACTTTGATCCGGTGCAAAGATATGCTTTTCAGACGCGTACAAGAAGCTGTAGAAGGGGAACGGCAATCTTCGCGTATTGCATTTGGTTGCACCGTCACATGGAGGCGATCATGCTGCTTTAATTAAAATTGAACAATTTGAAACGCGCGATCCTCGGGAGGTGCAATGGCTGGACGCTCCGACATGTCGCAAGCCACGATGGAACGGTTTCTTACCCCACAATACCGCAAAGAACGCTACCGCGTTCGTGGACGAGGTCCGCAAGGCGCTGCCGTTCGCCGTCAACAAATCCAAACTGACAACGGAAAGGAATTCAGCGAATCATTCACCTGGCATCTCGATGATAATCGGCATCACACACCGCAAGACAAGAATCCGCTCTCCGGAGGAGAACGGCAAGGTGGAGCGAAGCCATCGCACCGACAACGAGGAGTTCTACCGGCCTCGCCAGTTCGTTTCCATCGTCCACTGCATGAAACTATTGGGGCAATGGGGAAAAGAGTACAATAAGAGAAGGTCGCATATGTCGCTCAAGGGCAAGACGCCGAAACAATATCTTGGCGAGAAGCTCAAAAATCACGTTTCAAATCACATCATCTGGGCATGCCGACTGTGCAGAGGTGGGTTAGGTATTACACCTGTAAATGGAACGGCTGGGCCGAATCGACGCCCCCCAGAAACAAGTGATTTTGGAATGCACTCCCACCTTAATTGCCTTTGAGTGCCCAGTTCCTTCCCCCACAGATCGTGCAGTCCTGCAGCGCCACACCTTCTATAACTTGCATCGAGTTCAGACGTTCATGCTTGTAGAAGCACTTCAGGCACAAGTAGGTTCCGGACGCTGGGGCCTTGTCCAATTTCGAGTCGAAGGAATTCGGCCGCCCGAAATATCGCGTGACGGCTCTCTGCAGCTCGCGCACGCGATCTGCTGTAAGTCGGAAGTGCTGATTCGGAAGGATTCGCTTCAAGAAGCTTTTGTGGACGGCTTGGATAAGCTCGAAGTCGGCGTAGCTGTGAAACTCAAGCTCGGGAGGGTGTTTCTTCAGCCCAAATACAGAATAAATTTCACCGTTAATGAGCTTCTCGAGATACTTAGCATCTTCTTTGGCTACGTAAATTGGCGCGACCTGCAAAAAGCTCTTGGTTTGGATGTCGCACGTCTGATTTAGGACGAGGACTGAGGCATTGCCAGGTCAATTCGGTCGACAAGTTTGTCATCCAGCCGGTCGTGTCGACCAAAAGATAAAATTGCCATTCGCTGCTGCTCATCGACACTCAGGGAGAGCGAGTCTGCTATTCTCTGGATCGAGCAGCCATGCGATCCCCGATGCGACATCGTCGGCCGTTCCAATACGGCCTAGAGCATGCATTGCAACCGATGCTTTCAACGCCGCTTCGTTTGAAGTAATTCGGGTGGCTAGTGGTGTGTCGACTAGGCCCGGAGCCACACAGTTCACCCGAATGTCCCGCGTGGCGTAAGTCGCCGCCGCAGATAAGGCCAAGCCCATCACCCCTCCCTTTGCGGCTGCGATTGCCTCATGATTTGCGAAGCCAGTCCGCGCGGCGGCTGTCGCGCATAACACAATCGACCCCCCGGAGGACCACAGGGCTTTCGCACCAGCCCGCACGGTCGCATAAGCAGTAGTGAGATTGGCTGCGATCGTGTGGCTCCATTCTTCCGCTGTAGTCAAGTGAACCGGCTTGAGAAGAATGCTGCCCGCACAATTTACAATCCCATGCATGGGCCCCACGGCCGCAACTGCTTTTTCAAGAGCGTCCGCCTCTGAAGCATCCACAACCTGCGTCTCGGAACTAAGTTCCCGACCAAGAAGAACGAGCCTCTCAGTGGAACGGCCCATTAGGACTAATTCAGCCCCTTCTTTCTTGAGTCTCCGCGCGAGGGCTGACCCTATGCCACCGCCGGCGCCAATGATGACGAAACGTGCGTTTTGAAAACTCAAAACAGATTCTCCTCAAGGAGCCCGAGACTCAGATAAGTTGTTCGCAGCCATCCCAATCCCGAACCACAGGTAAATAGAGAACAAGAACGAGACAAAAGCTGCGAGCAACACCATGTAATCGCCTTTCAAAAAGATTCGAAATCCTCCCTCAATTTAACGCTTCCAAATGGGCCAACGCCCAACGAGATTCGGAACCGGCAGATTAGTGACAACGAAATGTTGGCAGTACCTGTCGAGTAGCCCGGGCCCTAACTCCCAAAAGCTGTGGACTATCCAATTCCCTGGAAAATTTAACTCAGCTGCGAGCATATCCGGGAACAAAGACACCTCTACAGGACCTTCAAAGATTCCATTAAGATGTACAAATTTACTGTCATCAGGACCAAAGCGGGAAGAAACTTTAGAAATCCATCTCTCGTCTTTGCTCTGACCCCCAAGCCTAAGAGCATCAACAGAGACAAGCCCCCTGAGGAAACCCACAGGGCAAGGGGCCACTTGAATCCCACTAACAAACCCAAACCTCCCAGCACCTCTAAGAGACCGGTAAGCATTCTGAGGTTCTCAAGACCAAACCGGTTGAACTCACTTTCCATGGACGCGGAACTCAAGCACAGCGCCCCGTAAATCAGAAATGAAAAACTAGAACCACAAATAAGAATCGGCAGGTACGTCACTTGGGCAGTATTCCTGAATAAACCCCTGCGACAAAAAGCGACAGAATCAAGAGAGCTAAAGAGGGCAGATATTTCTGCCAAGGATGTCTGACTTTGAAATGAGCTCCTTGAGCGCACAACATTAAGAACGCCATAATCAGAGCGGGGACAGGTACTAAGGATGGATACCAAATACCTGCCACCAACAATGTGGCTAGAGATATTTTCGTGCCGCCAACCACATTTCGGACGGTATCAGGAATGCCATACTCTTTGAATTCTTTCACAATATTGTCAAAGCGCCCCATCCAAACGACCACGATTGAGATAGCAATGAACACTTGGGCGGAGACGGCATATTTATACATTTTCTAAACCCCTCCATCTTCAAGGCATTCTACCTGGAGCTTTGTTTTGACCTCCAACAGAGGTGCACCCAGGAACCCTTGGGGACTCCCATAAAACCGATTTTCACCAATGTGGTTTCATCTTAGCAAAAGCTGCAGGCTTCGTCTCCCAGCGCGCCAATTCCCGCGCCACTATTCCCAATAGGATCAGTGCTCAGCCGCCGGAGCCGCCAGCCTAGCCGTTCCGCCAGCTGGCGCCGCGCGCGCCACAACCGCGCCTTTAGGGCATTCTCCGTAACGCCCAGCTTTCGGGCTGCTTCTCCGGTTGAGTAGCCTTCCATGTCCCGCAGAACAAACGCCGTGCGCAGCAGAGGGGACAGTTCCTCAAGATTGGCACTGATCATCTCGCGCAGCTCCATACGGGCGAAAACCTGCTCGGGGTTCGGATCGTTTGCAGCGAAGCGTTCCGCCGCCGGCAATTCGTCCTGGCGAGGAGCATCGTCGAGAGAGACCGACGGACGCGCCCTGGCTCCGCGCCGCCGCATTAGTGCTGCGTTGATTACGATCCGCGTTAGCCAAGTTGAAAGTTGCGATCGCCCTTCAAAGCGCTTTAGGTGGCGATACGCTAGTATCATTCCGTCCTGCAAAGCGTCCTCAGCATCCTCTGAATTCCCGAGTACGCGCAGCGCTGTTCGGAACAACGGACGTTGATACTGCAGGAACAGGGTTTCCAGAGCATGCGAATCGCCACCTTGCGCGACTTGAATCAGCTTGCTTTCGTCGATTTGCATTCTCACATCCCCGTTCTTTGACATGGTTATCCCCACCCCGCTAGACTTCGAACGTCCTCTTACTTCCAAACTAAAAACTAAGAATCACGTTTCCATTAGCAACTGCGCCCTGACCGTTATCCGTTTCTTCGGCGGCAACAAAATTGGGACCACTTCCTGAACTATCACAGCCATCCTCTCGAATTGCTCTCACCGCTTATTTCCCACTCTGCCTCATTACTCAAACTTCTTGCCCACACTTCATACTTTCCAATGAATTGGTAAAATATCAGCTGAATTCCCGCGAACAGGGGGCCGGTCCACATGGGTGGACGGGCCCCCCTCAAGCGGTCAGGAAATCCTACCTTGGCAACACAACGGAATCGATCACGTGAATCACACCGTTGCTGCAAAGGATGTCGGTCTTTGTTACGTTGGCGTTGTCAACCATGACCTTGCCGTCCTTTACGGTGATCGTAAGGGATTGGCCGTTGACGGTCTTCGCCGAATTCAGCTTGGTTACTTGAGCTGCCAAGACCTCACCTGGGACGACGTGATAGGTCAGGATGCCGACAAGCTTTTCCTTGTGCTCCGGCTTCAAAAGATCTTCCACAGTTCCTGCCGGAAGTTTCGCGAAAGCTTCATCTGTCGGGGCAAAGACCGTGAATGGGCCCTTGCCCTTAAGCGTGTCCACCAGACCCGCAGCCTGAAGAGCGGCGGTCAGGCTCTTGAATGGACCAGCAGCAACTGCTGTGTCTACAATGTCTTTTTGTGCTTGTTGCTTTGTTGCTTCAATCATTTTGTTTCTCCTGTGCGCCGGTTAAACCGGCG
>CAXMLS010000614.1:0-2442 GCA_964194235.1 uncultured bacterium
GATGTGTATAAGAGACAGGAATAGCGGCTTGCCTGCGCGCTTCCTCCAAGTTTCCTGCTTCCACAGCTTCCGTCAACCCCGGCAATTCGAGATGCGCGTAGGTGTATCGCGCGCAATACAGCAGGTGCTTAAACCATGGCCGCCCGGGAATGCCGTCGGGATTCAGCCAATTACCCTCAACTTTTGACATTGCCTGGTTGCTTTGCTCGCCGGATTCTTGCGCGATTTTGCCGGCGGCCAGGTCGCTGTCCAATCGCTTCTTCGCACGCTCGCCGGCTGTTTGAAAATCCCTGGCGTGTTTTTGCAAATTATCGAGATTAAGTTTTCTCGCATCGTAATGCGGATTCTTTTTCAAGTCGCCGACAAAATCGCTAAGCGTCCGCCCGTAAAATCCAAAATCAAACGGCAAAATATCCGCTTGCGCCAATCGCAGCGCGATGACGCCCCACAACTGCGACATCGTCGCGTGATATTTATAACCAGGGTCGCCGAAATGATTCATCCAGTAAAAATTGTCGTACATCGAGTGATATACGCCATAGGGTCCATCGAACTGCAGCGTGATCACCGGACGCCCCAGGAAATTTAGAAACACGGTGTGATCGGATCCGCTGCCGATGCGCGTGTTCACTAAATTATCGTCGCCCGCGGCCTGCGCATGTTTTTGCCCTTTGCGTTCCGCTGTCGTCGATTTCATCCAGGCGTCGTGCAGGCTGATGCCGCTGGGGTCCGCGATGGAATACGTGGTCTCCACCAGCATCGGCGCCAGCGAGCCGACTGCCGCACCCTCGAAGTTAGGGCCGGACGCCGAAGAATCCACATTGATGTACGTCACCAGTTTTTTTCGCAGCTCGTCGGCGAATTGTTCGCCCCATTCCGTCGATCCGGTCAGCCCGATCTCTTCGCCATCCCAGCTGCAGAACACCAGCGTGCGCCGCGGCCTGCTGCCTTCTTTCAGCATGCCGCCGAAAGCGCGCGTCAACTCCATCATGGAAGCGGTGCCGCTGCTGGGATCGACCCCTCCGTACTCCCACGCGTCATGATGGTTGCCGAGCAAAATCCACTCATCGGGAAATTCCGCGCCGCGAATGCGCGCTTCGACCACGTAATACGCCTGCGTCGAATTATCCATCTCCACTTTCAGGTGCGCTTTCACCACACCGGAAAGGCGATAGGTGATCGGCAATCCGCCCTGCCACTCTTTCGGAGCGACGGCGCCGTCCATATTTTCAAGCAGCGGCTTGGCGTCGTGCCAGGAAAGCGGCAACGCCACAATGTGAGGCAGTGAACGCGCTTCACTTTCGGGAATGCGCTTCGCGCCGGGAACGGACGCCCATCCGGGAGTCAGCGGATCGCCCGGAACCATAAAGTCGTACGTGATCGCGCCGCGCTGGATGTGCGTTTCCGGACCCCACGGTCCATCCGGAAACACTTTCCCTTTTACGTAACCGTCTTCCGCGGGATCGGAATAAATCAGCAGCGCGGCCGCGCCGTTTTTTTCCGCGGTAAGCGCTTTGAACCCGCGATAGCTGTACGGATTCGAATAGCGCACCAGCACGATCTTGCCTTTCACGTCGATGCCGTTTTTGCGTAGCACTTCATAGTCTTCTGGATTTCCGCTGTGCGCGTAAACCACGGGAGCGGTAACGTCGCCGCTCGCGGAAAAACCCATCCACGCATTGGCTACTTCGGGATTTTTCGTGTCCGGGTCCGCCTCGTAGGCTTCTTCGCGAAGTCCCGCTCGATACTGGCGCGGTTCCGTCATTTCCAGCATGGTGGAAATCGGACGCGTTCCCAGAACGTCGTACTGCCGGATCACTACGTCCTCCAGACCCTGCTTTTTCCATTGTTCGGCGATGTGTTGGGCAACCTCATAATTGTGTTTTGTCCCCGCCGGATGGGGCATTGACGTAAAGTAGCGATGCTGTTTGCTGATTTCCTCCGCCGAAATCGCGCTTTTCAGTCGCTCTTCGAGTTTCACTTGCTCTACCGCATGCCCGGCGGTAAATCCAGAAATCCTTGCTGGAGAAACGGCAGCGGAGAGGGAAGCGTGTGAGATAGCGCTGAGAGCTTTTGGACCGGTCGCAATCCAGACCAGAAAGATGCCAAAGCTTGCACACAAGACAATAGACAGACGTTTCACAGTTATGATTTCGGATTTTTTCACAGCTTCAGTCTCCGCGGATTAGGAATCAAAGGCAGACGGACTGTATCTCGCGGAAATACTCCTGTAAAGACCACGCCCCATTCAGAATGCGCCGCGGTAAAGAAAACGCTTCCGGTGCTGTACAATTTCTCCTTGCTTGGCTTCATGCCTCAGGAGAACTGATGAGATTCATTCGATGCATTGCGGCCGCGGGACTGTTGTTTACTTCGATGACGCTCGGCATTCGCGGGCAAAGGAAACCTGCGGATACCGGAACAGATCAACTCCGGCAACAA
>CAXMLS010000615.1:0-6096 GCA_964194235.1 uncultured bacterium
CTTACAACTTTTAATAAAGTTTTTTGTTGCGCTGCACAACTTCCGCGCGTACATTCGCAATTGCCGGTGCGTTTTTGGTTCTCATCCCAAAAGCGCCCGGCAATTTTCGCTTGGCGCGAAAATTTCGAGTTTTTGAAAAGAAGTTTTGCTGACAAACGCGCCTTGCAGGAGTAGCTAAGCAAAATGGGTAATCACGTAAACATAGCTCCGCCGCTGCTGCTGACCATCGCCGGATTTGATCCGTCATGCGGAGCGGGCACCGCCGCCGATCTAAAAACTTTCGCGGCCCACGGATGCTACGGCGTAGCGGCCATCACCTCGTTGACCGTGCAGAGCACCGCAGGCGTCGAAGCCGTGCACAACACTCCAAGCGCCGAGCTGCGCGAACAGTTGGAGGTTTTGGCAAAGGACTGTGACATTGCCGCCGTAAAAATCGGCATGCTGGGAAATCGCGGCAACGCCGTCGTCGTTGCAGAATTCCTCGATGCCCACAAGTTTGCGCACGTAGTGCACGACCCAGTGATGAAATCTTCCAGCGGCACCGAACTGCTCGACGCCGCAGGAATTAAATATGTCGGCACCGAGCTGTTAAAGCGCGCGAGCGTAATTACTCCCAACGTTCCGGAAGCGGAAATCTTGACCGGCCTGACCATCAAAGATGTGTCCGACATGGAAGCCGCGGCCAGAAAAATCGTCGAGATGGGCGCCCACGCCGTAATCGTCAAGGGCGGCCACATGGAACGTGCCGTCGACGTGTTCTTCGATGGCGAAAGAATCACGCAACTGGGCGGCGAGAGGGTGAAATCCGATAACACGCATGGCACCGGCTGCACCTTCGCATCGGCGATTGCCGCGCAGCTTGCCTCTGGCCGGCCGCTGATCGAAGCTGCCATGCTCGCAAAAGCCTACGTTACGAAAGCCATCGAAAAAGGCTACGCCATCGGCAAGGGCCGCGTCCCGCTCGACCATTTTTACCGCAGCCGCGCTGAGCCTCCAGCCCGCGGCATCCACGAAGTTCCCCAGCACGGCATGCATCCTGCCGCCGAACCTGCCACCCACTAATTCCGGTTCGCCTCGTGAAGATCGCTATCACGCACACACACGCTTCTCGATAAAACTGTATCTGTACCTGGACTTGGGTGCCCCATACGACGTTTTTCCGTGTGGGGATTTTGTTAATGGATCAAGAAAATTTTCGAGCTGAGAGTGTCGACGATCCGGATCAATAAATCTAATCTCACCGAAAACTTTAATCCCGCCCCGGAGCAGAAGTGGAGAGACCGGTTCGCTTCGTTGTTATTTTTGGAACTCTTCAGGCAGGCACTCAGTTTAGAAATTTTGTCGCGCTTATCTTTTGTAAATCACGCACCCACCAACAATCGTGGCCATCGGCGCGCCCTTGAACTTCCGCCCATCAAACGGCGAATTGCGTGATTTACTGGCAGAATCTTTTACGTTGTAAGTCCACGCAAACTCCGGCGAAAAAATCGTCAAGTCCGCTAATTCTCCTACTGCAATTTTCCGCTCTACTCCGAGGACCCGCGCCGGACCCGTTGTAAATAATTCCACCATGCGCATCAGCGAAATCTTCCCGTTATGCACAAGTTCAAGCGCCAAACCAACCGCCGTTTCAAATCCCAAAATCCCGAATGGCGCGCGGTCAAACTCCACATCCTTTAACGCCGGCTCGTGCGGCGCGTGATCCGTCGCAATCACATCCACCGTGCCGTCCGCCAGCCCCGCAAGCAGCGCCTCACGATCCTCCCGCGAAGCCAGTGGGGGATTCATCTTGAAGCGCGAATCGTATTGCACATCTTCATCCATCAGCGTGAAGTGATGCGGGGTCACTTCGCAGCTCACCTTCAGTCCGCGTTGTTTTGCCCAGCGCACCTGTTCCAGGGAACTCCGCGCGGAAAGATGCGCGATGTGCAGCCGCGCTCCAGTTAGTTCCGCCAGCTGGACATCCCGCGCCACGCAAACCGATTCAGCGGCCGCCGGCATTCCCCGCAGTCCCATCCGAGTGGACGTCACGCCTTCACGCATAACTGCGCCGTGTGCCAGCGAAACATCTTCCGCGTGCTCGATTACCGTCAGGTCCAGCGAGCGGCAATAATCCATGACCTGCCGCGCCAGTTTTGCTGTCGCGATCGGCCGGCCGTCGTCGCTGACCGCCACGATTCCCGCTTGTTTCATCGCCGCAATTTCCGCAATGTTCTCCCCGTTGCTGCCGATCGACGCCGCGCCGATGGGCCACACGCGCACGCTTCCCACCGCTTTTGCGCGGTCCATGATAAATCGTGTGACCGACGCATTGTCGTTCACCGGCTTTGTATTCGGCATGCAACAAACCGCGGTAAAACCGCCGCGCGCCGCCGCACGTGTTCCGGTCTCGATGCTCTCCGATGATTCTTGCCCGGGCTCGCGAAGGTGTACGTGCATATCGATAAAGCCCGGCGCGATGATCAAACCGCTGGCATCAAAAGTTTCGACGTTGGATCCGCTCTTCGTTTTTCCCGGCGCGCCGATCTCCGCGATCTTTTCCCCGTCCAGCAAAATGTCCCGTGCCGCATCCGACTTCGTCGCCGGGTCCAGCACGCGGCCGTTCTTAATCAGCAGCATGCGTCGATTCCTTTTTCTGCGCCGTAGCGGACTTTTCGTTCGCGTCTGTATCCGCAACCGGATTGCTTGTTTCTTCCGCATTCCCCGACATGAGCAGGAACAGCAGCGCCATGCGCACCGCGATTCCATTCGTTACTTGCTCCAGCACGCACGACTGCGTGCCGTCCGCTACCTCAGGCGATATCTCCACGCCGCGATTCATTGGTCCCGGATGCAGAATCATC
The DNA here is from genome assembly GCA_964194235.1 of uncultured bacterium. Taxonomy (GTDB): domain Bacteria; phylum Acidobacteriota; class Terriglobia; order Acidiferrales; family UBA7541; genus Acidiferrum. The sequence continues at coordinate 2,844 of CAXMLS010000615.1, forward strand.
GCGTCGGGGTTTGCGCCTCGCAACCGCTCGGCATTCAGCTGATAGCCTAGAATATATTCCTCCGCGGACAGTGACGGTTCGTGCATTCGCTCGGTTTGCACCCGCAACACCAGGATCACGTCGGTGCCTTCCAGCCCCTCTTCTATTCGCGACACGCGCCGAATCATTGCGCCAGGCGGGCCAATTTGCTCCAGTTCGCGTGGCACCCACATCGCCGGACCGCAAAGGGTAAATTTGCAGCCAAATTTTCCAAGTAAGTGAATATTCGACCGCGCCACCCGGCTATGTTGAATGTCTCCCAGAATCGTCACGTTCAAATTCTCAATCGAGCCTCGCCGGTCACGAATCGTCAGCGCGTCCAATAATCCCTGCGATGGATGTTCATGCGTGCCGTCACCCGCGTTGATCACTGGAATATCGAGGTTGCGCGCCACAAAATCCGCCGCCCCCGAAGACGCATGCCGCATCACCAGGCAGTCCGGCTTCATGGCGTTCAGCGTATGTACGGTATCAAGCAGCGACTCACCCTTTTTCAAGCTCGACGCTTCCGCCTGCAGATTCATGGAATCCGCGCCGAGCCGCGAAGCCGCGGTGTTGAAACTGATCCGCGTGCGCGTGGAATTTTCAAAAAATGCCAGCGCCACGGTTTTCCCGCGCAGCGTGGCCAGCTTTTTCAGGGGATGCCGCTGAATTTCCTGGAAGAGTTTGCTCTGATCGAGCAGAAAAGTTATTTCGTCCGCGCTGAGCGGTTCGAGTGCCAGCAGGTCGCGAAAGCGGTAGGTCACATCGTCACGTGTTCAAACGTCGCCCGACTTCTATCTCGCTAACACTTATCCGAAAGAACATTCTTCGAAACTGCGCCAAAATCTCTTAGGACTCAACGCGATCAACTAGCACCACGCGCTCTTCATTGTCGATTTCCCGCAGCCGCACTTCCACAATCTCAGTGTCGCTGGTCTGCACACTCCGGCCCGTGTATTGCGACTCAATCGGCATCTCGCGATGGCCACGGTCGATCAGCACGCACAGCGAAACTCTTTTCGGCCGGCCTAGGTCAAAAAGACCGTTCATCGCCGCGCGAATCGTTCGTCCCGTGTACAACACATCGTCGACCAGCACCAGGTCCATGTTGTCCACGCCAAACGAAATATCCGAAGACTGTAGCACCGCGTGCGAAGCCACTTTGGATAGATCGTCCCGATACAGCGTAATGTCCAGCGTCCCCACCGGCACTTCCACTCCATCGATACCGCGCATAGCTTTGGCAATCCGCTGCGCCAGCGGCACGCCACGCCGCCGAATTCCGATTAGCGCCAGGTGCTTGGTACCGCCGGACTTTTCCACGATCTCGTGCGCCAGCCGCTGTATGGTGCGATCGATCTCCGACGCCGACATGAGCTGGGACTTCTCAACGATCCGCATAGTTCGCGTAATCCTACCATTGCTCGCCGCGAACCGCCCAATCATAGAATTCGCCAGCTAACTTATGATTCGCGCCAATACGTTGAATACAGTACATCTGGGTACGGGTGCCCCACACGCCGTTTTCGCGTCTGGGGATTTTGGTGCTGGACGTCCCCCAACTTTGGCATCGGACATTTGCGAATTACTGTCTCAGTCTCCTCCCGATAGAATCTCTCATGCTAGACTTTCGGACTCCATCGAAAGGTATCCGCATGCCGTTTACAATTTGCCGCTTCCACCAACTCGCAAAAAGAATCGCTGGCGTCGCGCTGCCACTCACGCTTGTAGCCACGTTTCAACTCTGCGCCCAATCGAAACCCCCGCGCACTCCCAGTAAAGCGAACGCAACCCGCACCGCACCAAATCTCGTCGTCATGCTGGTCGTAGATCAGATGCGCGGCGACTACGTCGACAAATTTCAGCGCCAGTGGACCGGCGGCCTCAAGCGCCTCATCGACGAAGGCGCGTGGTTTCACGAAGCCGCCTATCCCTACTCCGCTACGGAAACTTGCGTTGGCCATGCCACCATTTCCACGGGCGCGTTCCCGGCCACCCACGGTATGGTTGCCAATGAGTGGTGGGATCGCGAGCAGCAAAAGCACATCACCTGCACCGCCGATACATCCGTAAAAAATATCGCCTATGCCGGCGCAACCACCACCGGCGGAGATAGCGTCGCCAAAATGCTCGTCCCCGCATTCGCCGACGAATTAAAATTTCAGTCCGGCGCTGGAACGCGTGTCGTAACCCTTTCCTTGAAAGCCCGCGCCGCAATTACCTTGGCCGGACGTCAGGGCGACGCGGTCACCTGGTTCGACGGAGTGACGGGCGCGTGGCTGACGTCCTCCGCCTATCCGCAGGCGCCCTTCATGGAAGAATTTGTGAAATCCCATCCCGTCGCCGCCGATTTCGGCAAAACATGGGCACCTCTGTTGTCTGACTCCGCTTATCTCTATAACAAAATCGCGGCCGGTGCCGGACCGCCTCCCGGCTATGGCGAATCTTTCCCGCATCCTTTACGCGGAATCGTGGATAGCAAAAGTCCGGACGTCGCATTTTATTTTCAATGGTCCACCAGCCCCTACGCGGAAACCTATCTCGAGCAAATGGCCGAAACCGCGGTAGACAAGCTCAACCTCGGCAAAGGTCCCGGCACCGATTTTCTCGGAATAAGTTTTTCTTCCGTGGATTATGTCGGCCATACCTTCGGCCCGCGAAGCTGGGAGTTGCAGGACGAGTTAGCGCGTCTGGACCGCGACCTGGCAGCCTTATTCGCGCATCTCGATAAAATCGTCGGACCGGGAAATTACGTTGTAGCTCTCAGCGCCGACCATGGCGTCGCGCCCATCCCTGAAGAATTTCGCGACACCGGTGTGGATGCCGGCCGCCTGAATCTCGACGAAGTAAAAACGCGTATCGAAAAAGTTTTCGAACCCCTTCATTTTCCCAGGCCCGCCGTGGCTGAAGTCGGCGCTGGCGACATTTATTTCACCCCGGGAACCTACGCAAAACTAAAGACTGATGCATCCGCGTTGCAAGCCGTTCTCGATGCCCTACAAAATATCCCAGGCGTTGCTCACGTCTACGCCGCAGAAGAATTGCAAGATCGGCCCACCACGGAAAGTCCCATTCGTGCCGCTGAAGCCGCCGGATTCTTCAAATCTCGCAGCGGAGATCTGCTCATCGTTCCGAAGCCGTACTGGATTTGGGACTATTCGCCCCCCGGTAAGCCCAGTCGTGGCGGAACTTCTCATGGCACGCCCTACTACTACTGTCTCTTATACACATC
>CAXMLS010000616.1:0-3104 GCA_964194235.1 uncultured bacterium
AGATGTGTATAAGAGACAGCTACTAGGGACCGTCGCCAGCTTTGTCGCAGGGGCTACTCCCGGACCCGGGTTCAACGGATTGATCCAGTCGGATGTCTTCAGCTTTTTCTTCCGCCTGCTGATCGGACTCGTCGCGTTTCTGGTGGTCCTTGCTGCAGGCCCGTATCTCGAGCGAGAAAAATTGCCCTTCGCCGAATTTTATTCGCTGCTCCTTTTCGCCACGGCGGGAATGGGCGTTCTCGCCTCGGCTCGCGAGCTGTTGACTGCTTTCATTGGCCTGGAGTTGAGCTCCATTTCCAGCTACATCCTGGCAGGTTTCCGACGCGATTCAGTAAAGTCCAGCGAAGCATCCTTGAAATATTTTTTGCTCGGATCTTTCGCCACCGCTTTTTTCCTGTACGGCATCGCACTGGTCTACGGCGCGACAGGCACGACCAATCTGGCGCGCATGGATGACGCCGACCCGTCGAGCAATCTGCTGAAGCTTGGTTTGTCCATGATCCTGATCGGCATTGGATTCAAAATTGCGGCAGCGCCATTTCAAATCTGGACGCCGGACGTGTACGAAGGAGCTCCGACTCCGGTGACCGCGCTGTTTTCCGCGGGGCCCAAAGCCGCGGCGTTCGCTTTGCTTTTGCGGATATTCGCCACCGTACCGGCGGCAACGCATTTCTGGTTCTGGGCATTTTGGCTTCTGGCGATACTGACAATGTTTGCGGGCAATCTTGGCGCATTGTTGCAGACCAATGTGAAGCGGCTGCTGGCCTACAGTTCCATCGCGCACGCTGGATACATTTTGGTGGCTTTCGCGGCGGTCACGTTCATGACCAACGATCTGAACGGAGCGGCGGCGCCGGCATACGCCGCGGTGATGTTCTATCTGTTGAGCTACGCGCTGGTAAAGATAGGCGCCTTCACGATCGTTTCAGAGCTGGGCGGCGCCGGAGAGAAGAACCTTTCACTCGACGATTATGCTGGCCTCGCGCAGCGGCAGCCTGTAGCGGCGGCAGCACTCAGCCTTTTTCTCTTATCCCTATTGGGATTGCCGGTAACCGCGGGCTTCTTCGGGAAATTTTATATTTTTAAAGCGGCGATAAATTCCCATTTAATCTGGCTGGCGGTGCTAATGGGAATCAACAGCATCATTGGCGCGTACTACTATCTGCGGGTGATTGTCATGATGTACATGCGCGAGCCGAGCAGCGAGGCGGCGTTACCGATCGTGCGTTTTCCGGTTACTGTAAATGTCGTGCTGGCTGTGACGGTGATAGGTACGGTGTATTTCGGCCTCTTCCCCAACCAGGTTCTGAATTTCATCCTACAACCCAACCTCATCGCGCGTTAAGCGAAAATAGTTCCGGTACGAAACCAAGCTTGAGTTTTTATGGCTTTGCAAAATGAGAAGCCGGGCGCGATGAGCACGCCCGGCCCCAAACAGCGAACTGGCTTCCGCAGAGGCAGCAACTGGGATTCACTTTACCTTGGCAAGTTGTGAGCGAACCGCTACCCACTTACCATCGCGCTTCACGAACACGTCCATCCAAGCAAACTTCCCGCTGGAGTCTTTTCCATCGGTAGTGCTCTTTTCCGTATCGCTACCTTGCACCACCGCGACGTTACCAAGTACTTTCACGTCCATGGGTCCAAACTCGAAAGACTCGAGCTTCGACTTCCCGGACTTGTAGTCGGCGATGTAATCCTTTTTTGTCACCTTCTTGCCGTCGAAACTAAGTTCTGTCCAATCGTCCGCGAGGATCTGACTTAGTTTGTCAGCATCTCCGCCTTTAACTGCGTCTGTCCACTCGTGCTCCAGTTGCTTGATAGCCTCCGCCGTACTCGGACCCTTGGCTGCCGGTTTTTCTGTTTGCGCAACTGCCAGACCGACGCATGCAGAAACCAACAATATTGCCCCTAAAAGTTTCCTCATTGTTCAGCCTCCTATTGGAATTTGCGTAATGCATGAGGGGCCTGCGAATCTTAAGCGCGAGTGTATACGCCAAGCAGGGATTGTCAACGGGTTTCCCGGCTTCCCCGTTGTTGACAAATTCGCTCTGTCATTTCGGTCGCAGAGTAAAAACGGCCCGGAGTTTTCGCTCGGGGCCGTACTCAAGTATTGGAAACTATTTATGATTGGACGCGAATGATCGCGTTGAAGTTTACAGCAGGCGGTAAAGCAAGAAGCCTAGTGCGAATGTAAACAGGGTGAGCGTTTCGACGAATACCAGGCCAAGGATCATGGCTGCGCGAACGCCGCCAGCCGCGCCCGGATTGCGAGCAATGCCTTCGCAAGCCGCTGCCGCGATGCGTCCCTGTCCCAAACCGCCTCCGAACGCGGCAATCGCCACGCCGAATCCTGCGGCCAACGCCAGTGCCGTGGAGCTTAACGGCGCTTTTTCCGCGGGAGCGGTTCCCTGCGCAAAAGCCGCAGGAACCACCATCATCACTATGACCAGTGCGATCAGAACAAATGCTGCTTTCTTCATGTACTTCCTCCTTATAATTTACCGTTCAGGAGGTGGTTCCCGGACACCGTGCAGCCGGGCTCACACTGAAGCGGCCGTAACAAAAGTGTTAGTGCTCGTCGGCCGTGGCCAGACCGATATAAACGGCGGGCAAAATGGTGAATACGTAGGCCTGCACCACCGAAACGAAAACGTGCAGCAAGACAAATAGGATCGGGACCAGCGCCGGGAGCACGCCAACTACTACGCCGAGTATCGGAGACTTGGTCCAGCCCGAAGTGAACGCGCCGGCAAACAATCCCAGAAATAAACCGTAAATAATATCGCTGGCAAAAATGTTGGCCCACAAGCGCACAGAAAGCGATAGCAGACGCGCAGTGGTGCTAAGAATTTCCACCGGAAACATCAGCGGAGATAACCACAAGACCGGTCCGGTGAAATGTTTCATGTAGCCAAGAGGGCCGTGATGGCGGATTCCCTGCCAGTTGAAATAAAGAAACGTGACGATGGCGCACGCGAGCGGCACAGTGTAGGCGCCGGTCGGCGCGGTCAAAAATGGAAAGGCCCCAAACAAATTCCCCAGCAACACAAAAAGAGCAATGGAGCCCACCATAGGCATATACCGTTCCCAGTGATGCCCGG
>CAXMLS010000617.1:0-2630 GCA_964194235.1 uncultured bacterium
GAACCAAAAAATTGGCTGGATCAGAACCCTGCACGTCCCGTGCCCTCCTCGTCGATGCCGCCCGGTATCCCCGTTCTGCCGCCAGTCCACGGCGAGACCGATTGGTACATCGCTCCCAGAAGGTCGCTAGGTCTTTGGAAAATAGCCGCGATCGTTGTTGTCATCGTCGGCGTGCTCTCTGGCGTCGCGGCCCTTGTCTTTCGCGACAAGCAGACAGCTGCACCTGCGCCGCAATCCGTAGCTCAGAATTCTTCCATTGCTGCAGGCGCGCCTGCCGTAAATAATTCCTCTGAAACAGTCGTCGATTCTTCGCTGGCAAAACGTCCGTCCGTCTCTTCTTCAGCCGCAACGCCCGTCGCAGAAAGTTCGCCGCGTGCCTCTGATGCCAGGGAAAATCCGTTTCCGCCTCAAAACGATGCGCAATTCGGCGATCAACCGCGCGCAAGCTCTTCGCAGGCGGCGCAAATCTCCGAGCCGCCCATTCGCGACGACCGTTCTTCATCGCGTGTTGCCAGCAGCCAGCCTTTCTCTGAACCCACTCCGGTTCGCAACAGCGAACGCAATCCCATCGCAGTCACCGCAAACCGCTCCGCCCAGGTGGATTCAACCGCCGATTCAACCACGCTCAAAGACGTTGCCCCTCCTCGCGTGCTAAACGATTCACCGGCATCGACACCCTCGCCGGTCGCAGCGCGAAATCAGGAAGCAAATTCCGCGCCTGCTTCGTCGACAAACGTCCCACAAAACGCTCCGGCCCCTGTGCAGCCCGTTACTCCAACTCAGGACCACGCAGCGACGTCCTCCGTTACCCCTAGATCCGACACAGCCTTCCCCGCAGCCGTATCACCCAACCCGGCCGCTGTTCAGAACCTCGTTGGCTCCGTTTCGTTTTTCTCCCGGTTTCGTGCTATCCGAGCCTCAGCAGGCTCTGCCCATCCCGACAACGCCGGTGCGGAACTTCAGATTGGCCGCTTGGTGTCGGGTCCCGCTCCTGCCTACCCCAGCGACGCGCTGCGCCAGCAAATCCAAGGTTTGGTTGAATTGGAAGTTCTCGTAGGATCCGAGGGTGATGTGCAATCTGTCCATCTGGTAAGAGGGCCCGGCGAATTGGCCAGTGTCGCCATGGGCGCGGTCCGTGGGTGGCATTACGGACAAACGATGCTCGGCGGCCATCCCGTGGAGACGAGCCAGTCCGTATTTTTCACATTTAAACTTGGAAAATAATCTTTGAATTTAATCGGCGGTGTTTGTGGCCGCCGCTGTTTCGTCGTTGAGCTTTGCCCGGCCTTTGCGATCAACTAACTACTCCAGGCCTTGCGTTATGGCGCCGAAGGACTCACCGATGGGCTGCCGTGTCCCGCGCCCGCTAGTCCAGCCGCTATTCCCACCGCGGCGCCGCCCGCAAGACCCAGCAGGATGTACTCGTTGGTTTTATTCTTGCGCTTCACCGGTGGTTCCCTAGTCGCCGCTGGTTCCACAGTCCTAACCTGCTCGGTGGTGGTTGGTGGCGTTACCGGCGCTTTCGCAAGTTCCAATTCACCTGACGATAAAATGTTGACCGACTCCCCCGATTGCAAAACCCGGCCGGTAGCGCCCTCCAGCGGAATCAATCCCACGCTGCCTTCCAGGCAGCTGATCGTAAAAGACCCGTCCGCATGTCTTTCGATTTTTGAAGCCGATTGCTGCGCTTGAATAACCGGTGACACCACAAAATTCCCTGCGCGCACCGAAATGTCTGTTGCGCCACCAAAAGAATTCATCACCACGGTTCCAGCTTTCAATTCGCCGGAGTATCGCGGGTCTGGTGGGAAGGCCATCTCGCTGTTGGGGGCAATCTTGAACGAGCCTTTCCCGCTCATCGAAAACGCCGCCGAGCCGAGATCATTCGTTTTCAGTGTGTCTCCGGGAAAAACCGTGGAGTCTGCGGGTGCCGGGACACCATTTACGGTCACGGGACCGATGGTGCTGAGCGATCCGAGCGCCTGCCCGGTCTGCCCATTTCGCGCGGCGGGCGGAACGCGGCCCGTTACTGGCAGCGCGCACAACAGCGCCAGCGTCGGCACGCCCACTTTTACCAACGAACTCATCAACCACCTCAAAGTCTCACCGCGCATATAATCACCGCGTGCTCAACCATGGCAGTCTGCACAGCTGCGCACTATTCTTCTAAGATGTAACACCAGCGCCACCAAATGTCCATCGTCTTTAAACCGGACCTGCTCCCCTTTTCCACCGGCGCTTCCCTTGTTCGCGTCGCTATGCAATTTGCGGTATTGTTTTTCTTTGCCTCTGTGGACTGACAGTGATCCGCCGTTCATGAAAATTCTGCACATCGTTAAAACCGCTGTTGGAGCTGCCTGGGTTTACCACCAGGTGCGCGTCTTGCGCTCGCTCGGCTTCGAAATTGTGGTCGCGCTTCCTTCCGCTACCGCTCCCCTCGCTCCCCTCGCTCCCCGGTATAAAGAAGTAGGCGCCACCGTCGTTCCCATTGCTCTCGATTTTCCCGTCCGGCATCCGTGGCAAATTCCTGCGGTGCTGCAAGCTGCCAGAAATTTAGTAAAAGATGTGCAGCCCGATGTAATCCACACTCATCACGTCGGCACTACCCTCGTTCTCCGAGCCGCTCTCGG
>CAXMLS010000618.1:0-4793 GCA_964194235.1 uncultured bacterium
ATGTGTATAAGAGACAGCCATTAACCCTTTATCCTTTGTCCCCTGATGCGGAATCGCTGGAACGTTACTTCCATTTTGGGCACGCTCCATGCCCACTCTCGGGGAATGCAGAGCAGTTAACGCGGAGCTTTTGAATCGGGCGAACGCCGTTAAATCTTGCGGTGGCGTGGTTAAGAGATCGGTCGGATAGTCGGTCAGTTCCCGGCTTCTGTCGGTTCGCGGAGCGGAACTTTCCAGCAATACGCTTTCAGGAGCACTGACTACGATCTCCTTCCAACCAGCCCGACCGACATAATTCGAATCCGTATAGAGCAATTTCAGATCTGCATCATTTTCCTTATTAAGCTGAACATCAGCCCGGTACAGAAAGCTCATCTTCATAGTAGGCAGACCGCCTGCGCCCGGCGGAAAGATGATTTGCCGCGATATTTGGTGCATGAAAAGGGGCTTGCCATCAAGGGACAGTGTGATTCCGCGTTTCAGACTCTCGCCTTTCTCTAATAAATACGCAGGGAGGCTCGGGTCACCGGACCTGGCGACGATTCGAGTATCCTGAATCTCCTGATAGGTCGGAATCTCTGCCATGTCGATCAGATAGCGGATATAGATTGCGCCGTTCTCGATAGTGATTCTCGCGTAATGGTTCACGCTAAAGTTGCCCATGGGATGCGCAGAGACTAGCGGAGTCAGCAAGATCAGCAGCAAGAAACACGAGAATAAGCGATAAGAGGCAGGCCTATGGAGCATCGCTTGTGTTCCCGCTAGATGCTTTTGAAACTTCGCTGCTGAGTCCGGCCAATTGTTGCCGGGCCAATTCAGAGTAGATCACGTGGAACTTGGGATTGATGGCCAACGCTTGACTGAAGTATTGCCGCGCTTCTGAAGTTTGTCCCAGAGTTTGGTAGATCATTCCGGCATGAAAGAGGAGCATCGCGTCTTTGGTATGCAGCCGCAGTGCATTCGTCATAGCCTTTGCAGCTTCCTGAAGATTTCGGTTCTTATAAAGCGTCCAGCCCAATACATCCCACGTGTAGATGTCGTGCCGAACTTCAAATTCCTTCCGCGCTAGTTCTAATGATTTAACTAAATTGATATCGTGATCGGCGTAGAAGAGCGCGAGGTCACGATTGTGGAGGACCTTGTTGATGTTTCCGAGAAGCCCGATATATTCGACGAGTTTAAATTGCTTTGTTGCCTCTGCTGTTTGTCCAGTTTTAACGTAAATATCCCCAAGCTCCGCAATGAAACTGGGCATGGGAACCACCGCAACTGCTTTTCTGTAGAGTTCGATCGCGTCAGCAAACTTTCCCTCATTAGCGCGCACTCGGCCAAGTCCAGCAAGAGCGCGGTAGTCTCCAGGATGGATGGTAAGAGCCGTGAGATACGAGTTATCGGCGGCTGCTGCATCTCCAGCCTGGAAATAGTATTCGCCTAATTCAAAGTAAAGCCACGCCAGATTCTCGCTCGGAAGCTGCGCCTCGCTTCCCGCTGAGACTGCGGCTTGCATTAGATGTACCGCGCCCTGCGTATCCCCGGAAAGAAATTTCAAAAAAGAGAGGCGACTCGCACCAGCATAAGACGCACTTGATTTTACTGCGATGCCTGTCGGTTGGAGTTTGGAATAGGCCGCGGCGGCCTTCTCGTATTCGCCTATATCCGTGTAGGCATCGCCTTCCACGGCAAACGGTGATAAGTCTCCAGATCCATAGGAAAGCGCTTTTTGCGCATAAGTCAAAGCATCGGCGAAGCGATGCTCGCCCATGCAAACCTCCGCCATCGAAAGCGTCGCCGCAGCCGCTGACATATCTCCTGAGTTTAGTTCCAGGGATTTATTCAAGGCTTGTTCGGCCAATTGAAAATTTGAAACGTCTCCGGTCTCTCTCGCTTTTTGGAAGAACGCTGCTCCCAATCGGGCATACGCCGATGCCTGACTGGGATTTCGCGCCACCCGCGCTTGCATCGATTTGATCGCCCGATCCGTTTCGGTAGGCCGAGGAACCAACAACATCGCCGGAACTGGCTGAAATGCTACGTGTGAGGTCCCCGAGCCGTTATATAAAGCTGGTTGCTCCGCTGTATCCACCGGATCGGCCTCTCGGGCATCCGGCGTTATCGCGGAAGGCGGGGTTTCCGGAAGTAATCCCGAATCCTGGCTCGTGCTGCTTGCTGCCGACAATTTTTGACCTTGGACGGTTTGTGCAGAGAGCACCCTCAAAGATATACGTGCTTGCGACGCACATTCGGAGTGTGAATTAGTAGCCAAAGACTCATCGAAATAACGGGCGGCGGCTTCTAGGTTATTTAACTTTGCTGCAATCTCCCCTGCGTGAAAGAAGATCTGTGCATCTCGAATCCCAACTGCAATTGCCTTGTCTATTTCTCTGCGAGCCTTGTCGTAATATCCATTGGCGTAAAGAGCCCACGCGTATGCGTCGAGGGTAAAAACATCGTGCCGCAAACTAACCTCGTGGCGGGCTATTTCCAATGCCTTAGCCGCATTTCCAGCTGAATCCACGTAGTAAAAAATTAGTTCGCGATTGGCATTGTCCGCTGCATTCATCTGACTTATCGCAGCGCGCTCGAAATCGACGTATACAATTTTGGCCTCATCGGTTCTTCCAGCTCTGTCGAGGGCGTGCGCCAGTGCGTAAGAGGTTGTTGGGTTTGCAAACTGCTTGCGTCTTTCGCGAAAGAGCTCCACAGCATCCGCGAATCGATCCTGTGCGAGGCGGACCGTCGCCAGGTTTTCGAGCGAATGGGGATAATTGAGAATGAGCTTTTGCGCCCTTTCCAATACTTGTTCGGCCGCGTCGATCTTCCCGGATCGAATTTGCACTGACGCGATACGATTTGCAATCCAAGTTAGTTCTTCTGTTTCATCGGGAGATGTTTCGCTGTAAGCTTGACTCAAGAACTGAAGCGCCCCGTCCGGATCCCCAAATACATCGCGCAACTCCGCGCCCGCAAGCAGTCCGGGTATGTTATTTGGCAGGAGATTTAACATCCACTGCGCCGCATCTTCGGCTTCTTCGTAGTTGCCCAACTCCAAATTGGCGGCAGCAAGATAGCCGTATACGGCCACATCGTCTGGAGTACGTCGGTTTAATGCTTGGGCTTTTTCACGAGCTTGGGAATATTCGTGTTGACCCAGCATTATGATCGCCTGGGTTTTCAACAGCTGAAATTCATTTGGCGAAAGTTTTATACCTGCCTGGATCACCTGCTCTGCATTTTTATAATAGGTCGGGTCGGCAGTTTCCCGCGCTCGAGCTACAAAAGCCAGTGCAAGGTCGTTGTAGTTTTGGAATCGCTCTGGATGTTTCTGTGTCTGCAATTTAGCGGACGCGATTCTCCGCTGTGCGGGAGAGACAGTAGCGTTCTGCTTCGCACTGCTTGATTCAGACGTTGAAGGCTTGTTAGGCGGCGCGAGGGGGCTCACTGGAGTTGTCTGAGCTGATGAGGCAGGTGGAATTGCAAACAACCCAAATATCAAGATTTTAACGAGCTTCATAGGTGACAACCCGGGTGTAGCCATCGCCTGACGCTTCCGTCCCAAAACGGCAGAAGCGTCATGACGATAGCTGACTACTTTTCAGTCGTCGCTACTGGACTGGACAGGGGGTCTTTCCGCCCTGATCAGAGGGAGGAGCGAGTTCTGTGTCTTTGGTTGGTTGTTCGCCGCAACCGATCTCGCTCGGATCGATATGGCGGCTATCGCGTCCACTATAGGCAAAATGCACGTATGGGAACGTATTCTGGACCGCAACATCCGGAGCGTTTACCCCGTCGCCGATCGCGTTGTTCGGAAAAACGTTGAATTTGGCAATTAGGATACCGCCACCGACTACACGGGCAGCGATGTCGACCACGTCATCCGTCAAGCGTCTGCCGTTCGGAAATCCAGCGGCGTCACCGGCTATGAGGCCCAAACGTTTACGCTTGGTCGCCGGCGTTGGAGGTATTCCGGTATTGAGGCGCAATAAATCCGCTATCGGTCCCGCAGGCGTCCCAGGTGCAGCAATTGGTGGGGCGTAAGTGACCAACGGCAGGAGATCGAGCCTAGGAGGCGTTGGAATGTTTATGCCGTAGAGAGCGTTAAAAACACGCGCGAGTAAAGGATCTAACGCGAAAGCAGCGAACTGAGCATCGTCTTTCGGCTGCGACATGCTCCAAAAGTCTTTCGAGCCAGTGCCGATTAGGAGCTCGTTTACCAGGGGATTACCCAGGCGCTGTATCTGGCGGAATCCACCAGAGCCAGTTGCGGGCATCGGTGAACGGCGAATGGTCATTTGCGGGCGCGACGTGGTTGCCCACACTCCAATTGTTGCTCTGGCGTCGCTTGCAAGGTGGCGCTTGCCGTCACTTGTAAGCATCTTGATAGGGACTTCAATTGCGATGGTGTTTACATTAAACCCCGAGACTGCATTCGGTGCCAAATTGTGATCATCGTCCTTATCTTGGGCTGGTGTGAGCACTCCTGGGACACCAGAACCAGTATTTCGGAAGTTGAAGGTATCAAAGGCCGCTCCCAGGTCGATGAAGAAGGGGTCGGCGACGGTTCCCGCAAACACCTTAATTTCATTCTTTTCATCGGAGTTTTCCAGCTCATAAATACCTTGCTTTGCCAGATCGTCGTAATCCGGCATAGTGCGTGGCCCGACATTGCTGGGAACTGCAAACAACGGCCGACCGTCCGGCCCACCCTCCTGCGAAGAGTTGCCGCCGGACACTAACTGAGTGCTGACACCGTTTTTGATCATCGTAACGGTGTAAGTTCTGTCTCTTATACACAT
>CAXMLS010000619.1:0-4059 GCA_964194235.1 uncultured bacterium
ATCTCTTGTGAGAAAAGGCGGCTAGCGCGTCGGAAATTGCAGCACCAAAAACTCTGTTCGCTGGCGAATGTCGTCCAGCGGGCAGGAGTTTTATTTTGGCGCCGGTCGTTCTCTATTAGAGCTTGAATAATTCGCGGAGGCGCTTGGTTTGCGCGCGGCTGACGGGAATCTCGGATTGTTTTTTGTCGTTCATTTTAAGCATGTAGCTGGACTTGAACCACGGCACCACTTCCTTGATGTGGTGAATGTTGACCAAAAAAGAGCGGTGGGGTCGCCAGAAGGATTCGGAATCCAGGCTGGCGTTCAGTTCTTCCAGGGTGCGGTAGTTCGAGGTGCCCTCGAAGTCGCGCGCGGTAACGGAGATGAGGCCGTCCTGGATAGCGGCAAAAATAAAATCCTCTGCGTCGACAAGCAGCAGGCGTTGCTGCGACTTGACGAGCAATTTGGCGGGCGGCGAAGAATTTTGCCGTCCGGCCTCCAGTTGCGTGACGAGCTGCTCAAGGCGATCGGCGGCGGAGGTGTGCGTTTCCAGAATTTTACGCGCGCGCGCGATCGCTTTGGCGATGCGGGCTTTGTCGAAGGGCTTGAGAACGTAATCGACGGCGCTGACATCGAAAGCCTGCACCGCGTATTGATCGAAAGCCGTGGCGAAGACTACGTGCGGCAGCTTCATCTTGCGCTCGACCAATTTTTTGAGCACGCCGAAGCCATCGAGGCCTGGCATTTTTACGTCCAGAAAGACGAGGTCCGGGAGATGCTCTTTGATCAAGGCCACGGCTTCAACGCCGTTTTTGCCCTGACCTATCAGGTTGATTTCCGGGAACGCCTTCAGCAGAAAGGCAAGTTCGTCGCGCGCGGGCTTCTCGTCGTCGACAATGATGGTGTTGATAGTCATACGGTGCGAAAGTGAGCCGTTTGTGCGCCGATGGGCGCGGCACAGGCCGCGCCAAGTATAGGCGCACGGAGGACCGAGGCGCAATTCGGCTTGGACGTTTAGTGCAGGCGCGATGGTCGGTTATGATGGGAACGATGAGACGGAGAGTTGATGGCCAAGAGCGCAGATAAAGCGAGAATCGTCCGCAGCAAAGTAATTTACAAAGGCCCTGCATTTGGAATCCGGCGCGACGAGGTGCTGGAGCCAGGCGGGGTGCGCACCACGCGGGAAATGGTGACGCATCCGGGGTCGGTGGTGGTGCTGCCGGTGCTGCCAGACGGCCGGGTACTGCTGATCCGGCAATACCGGCACGCGGCGCGGCAATTTCTGTGGGAACTTGTGGCGGGGCGCATCGATGAAGGCGAAAGTCCGCGCAAAGCGGCGGCGCGGGAGCTAATCGAAGAGACCGGGTATCGCGCGAAACGCTTCCGGATTTTTCTGGATTTCTTTCCGACGCCGGGCTTTCTGGAAGAGAAAATGTACATTTTGCTGGCGGAAGGGCTTACCGCGGGCAAAGCAAATCCGGAAGAGGACGAGCGAATCACAGGCCGGGCCTTTGGCCGCAAGGAATTGGAACAAATGATTCAACGTAGAAACATACGGGACGGCAAGACCATTTCCGGTGTTCTTTACTATTTTAGATTCCTTGTATAAATAGTTTTTATTGCTGACTGGCGCATCCAGCGCCAGTTCATTGGGCGATTCGGGTTACCTCCGCGCGCTCCGCCGTACTTCCCCTCTTGACTCAAAGGTCCGTTCTGATAGACTCCGCGCAATTTATTTTAAGTGATCGCTGATGTTTTCTGGTCCGCGACACAAATAGAAACATATGAATCTCGGAGGTTTCTGGTGCACGGAACGGTGAAATGGTTCAACAATTCCAAGGGATACGGATTTATAGGCAGAGATGATGGGCCAGATGTTTTCGTGCACTACTCGGCGATTACCGGGGACGGTTATAGGACATTGCAGGAGGGGGACCCGGTAGAGTTCGAAATTGTTCAGGGGCCTAAGGGACCGCAAGCGGCCAATGTGTCGAAGTCAGGCGTGTAGATAATCTAGAAGCACTGACCGGAACCTATTGCATCGGGCGATGTCGATCAATCGTGGCCGTCGAGTTGTGTGCGTGCTAACGATGAAAACGGGTGTCGCTTTTTAGATTATCTTCACTCATTCCTTCATTCCCCGTAGCTTTCTTTGCTTAATGAGCAACGGCCGTCGACTTGCGTCCTGCCGATTGGATCTACCATTCTGGCCACGTGGAACCGGGCTCGAAATGGATCTAGAATGTGGCCATGGACAATAAGACTGTAGCGCGGATTTTGCGGGAGACGGCAGAACTGCTGCAGATTGACGGCGCGATAATTGGGCGGTACCGCAGCTATGAGAAGACCGGCGAGCTGATCGCCGGGATGCATGAATCGATCGAGCAGATCGCGCAGGAGCCGGAGAAGCTTACGGAATTGCCGGGAATTGGCGACCGCATGGCCGAACATATTCTGGAGATATTGAAGACCGGCGATTACTCGCTGCGCGCGAAGCTGCTGAAGAAATTCCCTCCCACTCTGCTGGAAGTGGCACAACTGCAGTCTATCGGACCGAAAAAAGTGGCGTTCCTGTGGTCGACGTTTCAGGCCGCGACGGTCGCGGACGTGGAACGACTGGCCAAAGAAGGCAAGCTGCGGGATCTGCCGGGGTTTGGCGAGAAGACGGAACAAAATATTCTGAAAGCCGTAGAGGTGCACAAGAAATCTTCGGGCAGATATCGCAGCGACAAGGTAGAACCGGCGGCAGCAGAGATTATTGCGTACATCCAGAAGCTGGGAACAGGTATTGCGTCGATTACTTCAGCGGGATCGCTGCGACGGCACAAGGAAACGGTGGGCGATCTGGATTTTCTACTGATCCTGGCGGACGGGCACACGTCGCAAGAGAAAATTGATGTGATCTCCGAACACATTTTGAAATATCCGCGCATCGATCAGGTGCTGGCCAAGGGCGAAAACAAAGTGAGCTTCACGCTGGACAGCGGGCTGCAGGTGGATGTGCGGCTGATCGAGAAGGACAGCTACGGCGCAGCGCTGATTTACTTCACAGGATCGAAGGAACACAACGTGAAGCTGCGCGGACGCGCGCTGGATATGGGCTACACGCTGAATGAATATGCGCTGGCCACGGTAAAAACGGGGAAACGCGTTGCGGGAAGCACGGAAGAGGAAATTTACGCCAAGCTGAGACTGGATTTTATCGCGCCGGAACTGCGGGAAAATTGCGGCGAGATTGAAGCGGCAGCGGAACATCGCCTACCGCAACTCGTCGAGCTGAAGGACATCAAGGGCGATCTGCAGATGCACTCCACCGCGAGCGATGGCCGGAACACGATCGAAACGATGGCGGAAGCGGCGCGACGGCTGGGACACGAGTACATTGCGATCACCGATCATTCCAAGTCGCTTACGATTACCAATGGATTGGACGAGAAGCGGCTGGTGGCGCATTTGAAGGCGTTGCGGGACGTAAATAAAAAAAATATCGGGATCCGGGTGTTCGCAGGGTCGGAAGTGGACATTCTGAAGGATGGCCGGCTGGATTATGCGGACGAATTTTTAGCGCAGATCGAGGTGGTGGTTTGCTCCATCCATTCGTTTTTCAATCTGGAACGCGCGGCGATGACGGAGCGGATGCTGGCAGCGATCGAAAATCCGTACACGCAGATTATCGCGCACCCCACCGGGCGAATGATTCTACGGCGCGACGAACTGGACTACGACATGGAAAAGATTTTGGACGCGTGCGCGAAACATGGCGTGGCAATGGAATGTAACTCCTATCCCGACCGGCTGGATTTGAAGGACGTGTATCTGCGGATGTGCAAGCAGCGTGGCGTGAAGGTGGTGATTTCGACGGACGCGCACAATGCGCTGCACCTTCCCTTCATACGGTATGGTGTGGCCACCGCGCGGCGGGGATGGCTCACCAAGGCAGATGTGATCAATACGCTTCCCCCGGAGCAATTTTTGACGGCGTTACGGCCGAAGCCCGGGGCGGCGAAGAAATCGCCTTCCATCGCAGGCGGCGAGAAGAAAACTGCGGCGAAGATGTAAGGGCTGTCTCTTATACACATC
>CAXMLS010000620.1:0-2786 GCA_964194235.1 uncultured bacterium
AGTTAGAGCAATTCGAAACGGCGAGCGGATAAAGCAAAAACCAATTATTTTGGGAGAGGCGTCGTCGAGATGGTGCTGTTGTTTGGGGAGATGACGCGACCGTATTCGGAGGAGCGGGCCAGGCGGTTAAACATGCCGTAAGCGGCGGCGGAAATCTTGGCGATGGCTTCTTCCCCGTCACGCTCGCGGGTGAGGTAGGTGGTCATCACGCAGATAATGTAGGGGCGATTTTGCAGGAAGACGATTCCGGAATCGTTGCGCACGGCTTCGAGAGCGCCCGGTTTGTTGGCGATTTGCAGGCCTTCGGGCAAGTCGCGGGGAATCCAACTGTCCTTGTGCGTGCTTAACATTTTGAAGAAATCCGCAGTGGTGTCTTGGTCCAGTACTTTTCCGCGATAAATATTTTCGAGCAAGGCCATCATTTCTTCCGGCGTGGAAATATTTTCGCGGCCTTCGGCGGCGGCTTTGAGGTCCATCATTTTGCGGCGCAGGCGCGTTTTGTGGAGGCCGAGGCTGTCCATGAGGGCGTTGACATTTTCCATTCCGACGTGGTCGATGAGGATGTTAGTTGCGGAATTGTCGCTGACGGCGACCATCATGGTGGCGAGATCGCGATTGGTGAGGCGGGTTACGCCGGGGGTGAGGCCCTGCAGGATGTCACTGTCGGCAACGAGGTCGGCGGTTTGCATGGTGTAGGAATCGGTGAGCTTGGCTTTATTGGGCGCGCCGCGCGCGGAGAGCTGGGACTGGCGGTAGAGCTCGGCGAGGACGGCGATTTTGATGGAGCTGGCTTGCGGGAAGACGGTGTTCTGGTGGAGGAGAAATTTTTGGCCGGTGGTGAGGTCTTCGATGGCTACGCCGAGGACGCCGTCTAAGTTGTGGTCGATGTCGTGGATGGAGGATTCGAGTTTTTGCCAGAGGGCGGATTGTTTTTCTGCGTCGGAGGATGGAGAGGTGGGTGGAGCTTGCGCATGTGTGGCGGTTGTGAGGAGCAGGAGGATTGGGAGCAGACGGATGGTTGAGTACACGGAAGTCCCTTAGATGGTGGCTGGATGCTGTTAATGCGACGAAGTATAAGCCGTGAGGATGGGTCGGTGGGACAATTTATTTTCGTGATGGGCTAGAATTGCGCGACACGGATTTGAGGAGGGCGCAAATGAAAGAGTGCACGCATCTGAATCAGATACGGCCGGTGAAGGCGCAGACGCGCGGGTGCGAGGAATGTTTGAAGATGGGGGATACGTGGGTACATCTGAGGTTGTGCCTGGAGTGCGGGCACGTGGGTTGCTGTGACAGCTCGAAGAACAAACATGCTACGAAGCATTTTCATAAAATTGGGCACCCGATTATGAAATCGATCGAGCCAGGGGAGAGTTGGGGCTGGTGCTTTGTGGATGAGATGGAATTGGAGTTGGGCTGAGGGCGGGTGCACGGCAATCGGTTTTAGGCGCTATGGACGGCGCGGCAAGAGGAACCCTCGTACTCAAGACAGTCGCGACCAAAATGATTGCGATGTGAGACGCGATGTGCCATGGTGCAGGCGATTTGACGGCGCTGGTTAATCGGGCACTGCTCGGTCGAGAGAATCGATTCGTGGGGGAGGAGCGAACATGAGAAAAAGTTATTGCGTCGCGATGGGCGTATTGATAGTGGGATGTTTATTGAGCGTGCTGCAGTATGGAAGAGCGCAAGAGAAAGCCGGGGGTGGCGGAACCGTGCGAGTGAAGGTGCATTACACCGGAGCGGGTGCGGTCGACGAGAAACACAAAATCCTGGTATTTCTTTTCGACACGCCGGATTTCGTTCGGGGAGGGCAAGTCCCGTTCGCGAAGATGGACGCGACTAAGAAGAGTGCAACGGTAACATTCAGCGATGTAAGCAAATCGCCGGCATACGTGACCGCCGTGTACGACCCCAAGGGCGCTTACGACGGAGGGCCGCCGCCGGTTGGTGCGTCGCTGGGAATGTACAGCAAGACGCCAGGTGAACCTGGGCCAGTAAAAGTGGAGGCTGGGAAAACAGTGTCTGTCGAAGTCAATTTCGACGACACGGTCAAGATGCAATAGGCTAAATGAGTGGGCAAAGGATCGGTCCGCGGAAAAACTGGCTGGGAATTTAAGGCCGCTTTGGATGAATTGGGGAAGGGCGCGCCAACGCGGGATAAGTCGTTAAAGCATCTTTCAACAGGGGCGAGATTGGTGCAAGCCCGCAGGTAAAAATGAGCGCCAGCCCAGCGTCGACACAGAATGGCGTAGAGCAGCCAAACCTAGGCACATTCCTGATGTACTTCCTGCGCTTAGGGACGTTAGGGTTTGGCGGACCAATCGCTCTGGCCGGACACATGCAGAAGGACCTGGTTGAGGGCCGGAAATGGGTCTCGCAGGAAGATTACGTCGAAGGACTGGCGTTTTCTCAGCTCTCGCCGGGACCTCTGGCGGCACAACTAGCGATGTATCTCGGATGGGTCCGAGCGGGAGCGCTTGGCGCAACGCTTACCGGAGCCATATTCGTCTTCCCTTCCTTCTTAATGGTGATGGTGATTGCGGCGATGTATGTCCACTATGGGCGACTCGCCTGGATTCAAGGAATCTTCTATGGCGTTGGTGCCGCGGTTATCGCAATCATCGCGCGCAGCGCTTACAAGTTAGTGCGCTCCACGCTTAAGAGCGATTGGTTGCTTTGGAGCCTCTTCGCCGCTCTAGCCATAACCACCGGATGGACGGAAACTGAAATTGTCTGGCTTTTCATTTTCTGCGGATTCATATACCTGTCTCTTATACACATCT
>CAXMLS010000621.1:0-3867 GCA_964194235.1 uncultured bacterium
CAAGACGGCAAACCCGCCACTTTTTTTGTGGGCGACCGCTTCCCCGTCACATTGTCGCTGCTGTCCAACAGTTTAGGCACCCGAGGCGGCTTCACCGGCGTGCCCGGGTCGGCAACCTTCCCGGAAACAAATTTTGCGGTCGGCACGAATCCGACGGCGTTGGTGGCCGGAAAATTCACCGGCGGGAAACTGCCGGATCTGGCGGTGGTTTTCAACAACGCCACAGCCAACACGTTTACGGTTCTGCAAAATCAAGATAACGGAAATTTTGTGCAGGTGCGTACTGCGCCGGTCCGTTTCGGTACGAATGAAACGGGACAAGTGGCGATTGGCACGGGAGTTTTCCGCACCGACAGCACCAAGTTCACAACTGCCCAGCCGGAAGACCTGGTGATTGTAAATTCCACTTCGAATAACGTTTCGGTTTTGCTGGGCAACGTCGATGCGAACGGCGTTCCCAACGGAACCTTCAGCGAGGCGCCGGGCTCGCCCATCGCGGTAGGAACGAACCCGAGTTCCGTTATCGTGGCGGATTTCAACGGGGATGGTATTCAGGATTTTGCGGTGACCAACAAAGGCGACAACTCCATTTCGGTATTTCGCGGCGTGGGTGATGGAACGTTTACGCAATTTCCCAGCTCTCCGTTTCTGCTGAATAAAGGCGCTACCGCGGAAACGGGACCGGTGGCCATGGTGGCGGGAACTTTTCGCCAAGGGGACATGGCGGATCTTGCGGTGGTGAACCAGACTTCCAACAACGTGTCGATTTTGCTGAACACGATTGACGCAAACGCAAATATCACCTTCAAAGAAGCGACCAACTCGCCGATCACGGTCGGAACTACTCCGGTAGCCATCGCTACGGGAGATTTGAACGCTGACGGCGTTGGGGATCTGACGGTGGTGAATCAAGGGGACAACTCCGTTTCCATTTTGCTGGGAAGCGCCACCATCGACGGAACGTTTAGGGCGTCTCCAAGTTCGCCGCTGCGAACCGCTGCGACGCCGGCAAGCGTGGCGATCGCCAGTTTTTCGAATTCGCCTTCTCCGGACATTGTGGTGACCAACATGGATCAAAGCACGCTTACGGTTTTTTTGGGGCTGGGCGGAGGAACGTTTCAAACGGGAGTGGAGCTGAATACCGCGGCGCGTCCTGGCGCGCTGATTGTGTCCACGCTGACCAGCAGCGGGCTTCCGGACGTGGCGCTGGTGGCGCAAGGCCCGACGGCGGGCCAAGGAATCGTGGCGGTGGTTCAGGATTCGACAAGCTTGGCGGCCAGCGGCAGCGGAACCGGACAAACTCCGTACCCGGGCTCCGAATATATCGATCTGGGATTAAAAATCAAAGCGACACCTTCGCTGCATCCGAACAATGAAGTTACGCTGCAACTGGAATTTGAAATTCGCTCGCTGGCGGGCGGTAACGTGAACGGGATTCCGGTAATTTCCAATCGCACGCTGTCGCAGACGGTTCGGGTAAGAGACGATCAGCCCACGGTGATCGGGGGATTGGCGGATCGCGAAGAGACGCGCGCGATCACAGGTTTGCCGGGATTCGCGGAGTTGCCGGGGATCGGATATGCGTTTGGCGGACGGACGAAAACCCTGAAGGATACGCAGTTGATGATCGTGATCACACCGCGCAGATTGCGCTCGCCGGAGCGAGTGACCGGAACGATTTTCGCGGGCCCGGGCGAGCGCGGAGTTACGCCGAGCACGCTCCCATCGGAACGCGTACAGCCGCCATGATGCTGAGCGCGTAACGGGTGGCGGAGCGCGCAGCGATAATATTGCGCGTCATTCGCGCCAAATCTCAGGCCAACGGATCAAAAACCACGAGAGGCTGGTACGTGCGCGGGACGACCGCTTCGGCGATGGCAATGAGCTTCTCCTGCTGGCCGAAAACCCGCAGGCGCGGAGGCCGTGGCTCTCCGCCATCGAGTTGCGCGGTGGCGCCGGGCGGCGGCTCGATGCGGCCGGGCTGGATTTGCGAGATGGAAATATTAAATTTTGAGCCGTGACGCACGCGTCGTTCGATTACCGGCAACACATTGATGCGCGGAAAATTGGGCAGCAAGTTTTCAAGTCGAATGAGGCAGCTTTCTATTTTCCCCTGCCGCGCGGCAGCGGCGAGTTCCTCGAGCGTTACCGCTTGCTCCAAGGAAAATTCACCGACGGCGGTGCGGGTAATTTCCGCAAGATGCGCGCCGCAACCCAGCAGCTTCCCCATTTCATGGGCGAGCGATCGAATGTAGGTTCCGGAAGAACACTCGATCGTAAAACGCGCGATGGACCCGGCGATTTCCGTCAGGCGATATTCAAACAATTCGATTTCAACAGCTTTAAGCTCAACGGGCTGTTTTTTTCTGGCAAGTTCATAGGCAGGACGGCCGTGCACTTTTTTGGCGGAAAATATGGGCGGCATCTGCTGAAAACGGCCGACACGTTCTGCGGCAAAACCTTCCAGCGCGGCAGAATCGAGAATGGGCGGAGCATCGGGTCCCTGCGCGACACCATCGGAGTCGTATGTGTCGGTGTCAAAACCGAAGCGGAAGCCGGCGTTGTAGCGCTTGCGGCGGCCATTGTAAAACTGTACCAGGCGCGTGGCTTTGCCAAGCAGCAACACAAGAACGCCGGTTGCCAGCGGATCGAGAGTGCCGAGATGACCGATCTGGCGGAAGCCCACGAGATGACGCACGGCATCAACTACATCGTGCGATGTTTTTCCCTGCGGCTTGTCGATTACCAGTGCGCCGTCGAAAGACGCGGGTTGCGGCTGCTGCGGCAAAATCGGTTCCTGACCGTCAATTAAATTGGCGCAAGCTCATTTCTAAAATCCCCACACGCAATTTCGCAGTTTGGAGCACCCGTCGGACTAAACCACAACGCAAAACGAAATAGACGTTCTTCATCGCAATAAATTTTATCCGACAAACCTGAAGTCGCGATTCTTCCCTTATCGTTTGGACGGCGGCCGCGCTAGAGGGAGGATGAATTGTCTTTTTTCATTTCTTTCAAAAGCTCTTCAATGCGCTGTACTTTTTCCTGGGAGATATCCAGTGTGAAATGCAATTCCGGAACTCGGCGAAGCTGCAATCGTTCGATCAATTCGCGCCGAATATAACCGGCGGCGTGGTCGAGCGCTTTAATGGCGTCGGTCTGTTCTTTAGTAGTGCCCTTCATGCTGATAAAAACACGCGCGTGCTTCATATCCTGCTGCACGCGAACTTCACTGACGACCACCATGCCTTCGAGGCGCGGATCTTTCAGCTCTCCGACGAGCATGGCGTTAATTTCGTGTGCGATTTCTTCGCCAACACGCAGATGACGGTGATTCGCTGGACTCATGCGTGATCCTAATAAAGCTGAGACTTGCGCCAATTTAACTGCGCACTGCAAATCAGATGCGCGGGGAACCGCAAACTTTGCTCCCGTGCATGGCGTTTGCGGAACTATATCAGTTCC
Organism: uncultured bacterium; assembly: GCA_964194235.1. GTDB lineage: Bacteria > Acidobacteriota > Terriglobia > Acidiferrales > UBA7541 > Acidiferrum. Next base: position 3,466 of record CAXMLS010000621.1, read on the forward strand.
ACGGCATGGCTGATTAAAACCGGACCAAGCGTACGATCCGCCTCGGCCAGGACCTGCTGCAGGGATTCTTGCACGTGCTGTTCTTCGTTGGAAAGCGTCACGATACCCACGACCGACCGTTGCCAGGTGTCTTGGTAATCCAATTCCGCGACGGCGACGTTGAATTTTGCGCGCAAGCGGTCTTTCAAGCTGCGCAAGACCTGCCGTTTGTCTTTGAGCGATTGCGCGTCCGGGATGTGCAGCTCCAGCGTAAGCAGGCCGACCGGCATGAGCGGCTCCGGGGAAAACCTTTGCGGTTATTGCGCCAAGTCAGTTTGTGCAACTTCATTCGCGACGTTAATTACGAAAATTCCAATCACGAATTAATTTACGCTGTGTTATTTCTGTCTCTTATACACATCT
>CAXMLS010000622.1:0-2621 GCA_964194235.1 uncultured bacterium
TTATTCTTAGTGAGAATTCCGGGTTAGCCAGTGGATCCGCTAATGGAAACTCCATCAAGTGAGCTGGCAAAACTTTTTGCAGATGGCGACGAAAGTCAAATGCCCGAATAAAGACGTGATCGGCAGCACGCAGCGGTAGTAAACCGTTGGAATCGACAGCTTCAAGGCAAACAGCCAATCTCTTGGCTGCAGCCGAAACCATGCGTGGCAAAAAGAAACTGGGGAACTCGTCGGTGACGACAATGCAAGCGTCAGAAGCCAATTTTTCAAGAAGTCCTTTGCCAGCGCCCGGAACAGGTTCGACGTAAGGATAATAAAGTGTCTTGTGATCAGCGCAAACGCGTGCATTATCCGCCATCCCGTCGATCACAAACCTATGAAGCCGTTCGTTAGCCCATTGATACCCGCAGCGCAGTGCTTCAAAAATTATCAACGGCTTGCCCAGTTTTTTGCAGTGTTCCAATGCGCGATCAAGCGCGAAATTGTACGAGAGCCGGCGATTGGCAATCATCCAATAAAGGATGTATTTGCCGGAACCGTTCACCGCTGCTTGGTTGCAGTTGCGAATGCGGATTGTGGGCACCACTGGGCCAACTCCATCAGGTAAAAATCATTCAGGCGTGTAGGTACATACTCAGCATACTGGAGAGAGGAACTACTGCCATACCGCGAGCCCTTGACATTTTGTTATACCGGGCTATCGTCTGCGTTCGGCTTTAATGTGCGCTTGAGGAGACCAACCTATGTTTAAGGCGGCAGGAGTTGCAGTGCTGGCACTGATCGGTATCGCGAATCCGGGATATGGCCAGACAGAAGCGCCAAAACCGGAGAGCAAAACCATCGCGCTGAAGGCCGCAAGACTTTATGACGGAAAAAGTAACGCAGTCGTCACGCCCGGGATTGTGGTCGTTTCCGGCGGAAAAATCACCGCAGTGGGCGCGAACGCATCCATCCCCGCCGGGGCCGAAGTTCTCGATCTGGGAGATGCGACGTTGTTGCCGGGCTTTATCGATGCGCACACTCACCTGACCATGATGAACACCACGGACTACAAGCAGGCTGCGCTCGATTCGCTGCAAAAAACTATTCCGGAGCAGACCCTCGATTCGATCTCCAACGCCAAAGTTACCTTGATGGCCGGCTTCACCACCGTGCGGGACGTCGGGTCACGCAATTTTATCGACGTGGGTTTGCGGAACGCCATCCGCAATGGCAAAGTGCCCGGCCCGCGGATGCTCGTATCCGTGCATGCCATCGGCGCCACCGGCGGACACTGCGATGACACCGGGTATCGCTCCGGAGTGTTTGGAAAGGAAACCAGCCCGGAAGATGGTGTAGCCAACGGCCCCGAGCAAGTGCGCTACGCGGTTCGCCTCGCCCACAAATATGGCGCGGACATCATCAAGACCTGCGCTTCCGGCGGCGTGTTGTCGCCAGCCGACGATGTGGATACGCCGCAACTGACGCAAGAAGAGCTGAACGCACTAATAGACGAAGCGCACGCTCTACGCAGAAAAGTTGCTGCGCACGCCCACGGCGCAGAAGCCGCCAAGCGGGCCATCCGTGCGGGAGTCGATTCCATCGAACACGGATCATTTCTCGACGATGAAGCGCTCGATATGATGAAGCAGCGCGGCACCTATTACGTACCTACGTTGATGGCCCTGCAAGGATTGTCAGAGCAGATGCAGGCTGGAATGTATATTCCACCGGCGATTCGCGCAAAAGCGGAGCTGGCCATGGCCTCGCTCCACAAAACTTTTCAGAAAGCGTTGGCCAAGGGCGTAAAAATTGGCCTTGGCACCGATGCAGCTGTATATCCCCACGGGCGCAATGGCGAAGAGTTTCATCAGATGGTCGATCTGGGCATGAAGCCTATCGACGCCTTAAAAGCGGGGACCTCGGCGGATGCCGATCTTCTCGGCCTCGCCGACAAAATTGGCACGCTGGAAACTGGAAAGCTCGCCGACATTGTTGCAGTCCCGGGCAATCCCATCGAAAATATCCGGCAGACCGAGCATGTGCTCTTCGTGATGAAAGAAGGCATGATCTTCAAAGATGAGCACGCCACCGCGCACTGACAGCCGAATCATATTTTGCTGACCATCAAAACAATCTTCGTGAATCACGCATGACAGATTCCCCGGAAGCTCCAATCGCTTCAACTGTAGCGGTAACTCCCAATCGCGTCTGGTTGCTCGCGTTTTCTTTGTCTTTGGCAACAGCACTGGCGGTCATTTCCCCTTTCTTCTGGAAAGGAAATGCCTCCGGCCACGATTTTGCTTTTCATGCTGCTTCCTGGATGGAGGTGGCGGCTCAATGGCGCGACGGCATCCTGCTTCCGCGCTGGGCAGAAGGAGCAAATCACGGATTTGGCGAGCCACGTTTTATTTTTTACCCGCCGCTCTCCTGGTCGTTAGGAGCCGCGCTTGGTTTTGTGGTTCCTTGGATTTACGCCCCGGCGGTATTCATCGTGCTCACGCAAACGCTGGCCGGGCTCTCCGCGTTCGCATTGGGGCGCCGTGTATTGCCGCAACGCGGCGCGCTTTTCTGTGCCGTCTGTTACGCCGCAAATCCGTACGCGCTGCTCATTGTTTACATGCTGTCTCTTATACACATCT
>CAXMLS010000623.1:0-1652 GCA_964194235.1 uncultured bacterium
AGATGTGTATAAGAGACAGCCGCTACTCTAACCGCTTCGCGCCTCTCGTGGGGCGCCGAAGTTACACATAAGCTCGATCGCATTGGCGTACAGCTGTACACCGTGCGCGACGCGATGAAAGCGGACTTTGAAGGAACGCTGGCGAAAGTAGCCGCCATTGGTTATCGCGAAGTCGAATTTGCGGGATACTTCGACCATTCGCCCAAAGATGTACGCGCAATTCTGGACCGGTTGCAATTAACTTCTCCGAGCGAGCACGTCGCTTACGCCGTGGTGCAGGACAAATGGCCGGAGACGCTGGATGCCGCGCATGTGGTCGGCCAGACCTATATCGTGTGCCCGTGGATCGAGGAGTCACAGCGTAAGGGCACCGACGGATGGAAGCGCGCAGCGGAACTTTTTAATCGCGCCGGTGAAGCCAGTCATAAAGCAGGTATTCAGTTCGCGTACCACAACCATACATTCGAATTCGAACCATCCGCGGATCTCGGCGGTAAAGTACCGTATGACGTACTTCTTGCCGAAACGGATGCGAAGCTGGTGAAAATGGAAATGGACCTGTGCTGGGCAAGTGTGGCTGGCCAGGATCCAGTTAGCTACTTTGAGCGCTATCCGGGACGGTTTCCGCTGGTGCATGTAAAAGATTGGACCAAGGGCGAGAATGGCAAGATGAGCGAAAAAGATGGCCACATGGCGGAAGTTGGCAGCGGCTCAATCGACTGGAAACGTTTGTTTGCGCAGTCACAGAAGGCCGGCATTCAGCACTATTTTGTAGAACACGACGAACCCAAATCGCCTTTGGAAAGCCTCAGCAATAGCTACAAATATCTGCAAAATCTGCGCTTTTAATTCCTGCGGCGCGGGGAGAGAGCAGTCGATGAATAAAATTTTCATGTCCACCGCGTTGGCGGCGGTGTTTATGCTTGCGACTGCGCATTCCCAGGAAAAAGGTGCGGCCTTCAAACCCCTTTTCAACGGCAAAGACCTGACCGGATGGAAGCACGTCGGCCCGGGCGAGATGACCGTTGAAGACGGTTTAATCCGCACACATGGCGGTATGGGCTTGCTGTACTGGGCGGGCGGAAAATTGGGGAACTGCCGCATACGGGTGGTGTTCAAAATGCGGGATCACAATGACAATTCCGGAGTCTACATTCGAATTCCCGTCGAGCCGCGCGAACCGTGGATGCCAGTGCATTACGGTTACGAAGTGCAAATCGATAACGAACCGGAAACATCGAAGGAAGACGAGTACCACGTGACCGGGACACTTTATTCGTTGACCAAACCCAAAGCTCGTCCAGGCAAGCCGGGGCCGGAGTGGAACACGATGCTTATCACGCTGGATGGGCCGCGCACGACGGTGGTCCTGAACGATGTGATGGTCACCGATTACACCGAGGGACAGCCGGTGCCCGCGAAGAAATTTGATTTTGAGCCGGAACGCGGCACGCGGCCGAACGAAGGCTACATGGGGCTGCAAAATCACAGCGATAATGACATCGTGTTTTTTAAGGAAGTGAGCATACAGCAGTTGCACTAAGGAATGAACGAATCGAACGGCAGCTAAAAACTCCGGAGGGTCAAATAATGAAAGATTTTTCGCGTCGTCAATTTTTGCAGCGCAGTGCGGGGGCTGTCTCTTATACACA
>CAXMLS010000624.1:0-8238 GCA_964194235.1 uncultured bacterium
GGAACAGGCGGATGCGGCGGGCGCAGGCGCAGGCCCGGCAGGTTCTGCTGGTGCCGGTGCAGGTTCAAGTGGCGCTCCTGGCGGCAAGCCCGGTGATGTGATTGACGCCGAGTACGTGGACGTGGACGAAAACAAGCGTCCTAATTAATTGTTAATGGGGCGAGCGGGCGGCGATTCCGAGGAAATATATCTCCGGGATCGCCGCCCGCAACGCTGTTTTCAGTTTATCGATCTTGAAAATTGCGCATTCAGGGAAGAAGTCGCGATTGGCGTTGCAGACTTAGCGGCAAACTAAATCATGGCGACAGCAACCAAAACCGATTACTACGAATTGCTGGGGGTCGCGCGGAAAGCGAACACCAAGGATATTCGTACGGCTTTTCGCAAGCTAGCCCGCAAATACCATCCCGACCTGAATCCTGGCGACAAATCCTCGGAAGAAAAATTCAAGCAGCTGCAGGAAGCGTACGACGTTCTGTCGGACGCAAAAAAACGCCAGATGTACGACCAGTACGGTTTTTACAGCGACAACGTGCCGCAAGGCGGACCGGCTACGCACGGCGGCGATCCGGATGACGCGCGGGTAAATTTTGATTTTGGGGGATTTGATTTTGGCGGAGGCTCCGGCGCGCAGGGTGGCAGCGGCGGAAGTTTTCGTGACCTCTTCAGCCAATTTTTTAAAGGCGGCCGCGGCGGCGAAGGAATGGAACCGGAGCACGAACCGGGCGGCGACCTGGAATACCAGGTGGAAATCGATTTCTGGGACGCGGTGCGCGGTGCCGTCAAGAAATTGTCGATCACACGCATGGACACCTGCGAGACCTGTCACGGAACTGGAGCGGTGGGTTCGCCGCAGACGTGTACCGCTTGCGGCGGCACGGGAACGATCCAGCAGGCGGCGGGAAAAATGCGCTTCAACGTTCCGTGCACACGATGCGGCGGAACCGGAAAGCTGCGGACTATGTGCCGCACCTGCAATGGCGAAGGCCGCGTGCGGCGCAATGAAGCGATCGAAGTGAGAATTCCGCCGGGAGTAGCCAGCGGCGCGCGGTTGCGCGTTCCGGGTAAAGGTAACGCGGGAACCATGGGCGCTCAGACGGGTGACTTGTATCTACGCGTGGTGGTGAAGCCGCACGAGTTTTTTGAACGCCGCGGCGAAGACTTGTATACCAAGATACCCGTGACCGTGGCAGAAGCTACGCTGGGCGCAAAAATTGAAGTGCCCACGATTGATGGCCGGTCACTGGTGCGGATTCCTCCTGGCACCGACAGCGGAAAGACGTTGCGACTCAAAGAAAAGGGCGTACAGAAAGCGCGTAATGGCGCGCGCGGCGATCAATATGTGGAAATTCAGGTGGTGGTGCCACAGCCGACCGATGAGCGGGTGCGCAACTTGATGAAGGAACTGGAAGCCATCGCGCCGGACGATCCGCGGCAAAATCTGTTCAGCAAGGCAGGCGTTTAGCTCATGCCGGCACGCGCAAAAAAACGAGCCAAAGCCGGCTACATGATCAGCGCGGTGGCGGAGCTTTACAAATTGCACCCGCAAACGTTGCGGTTGTACGAACGCGTGGGATTGTTGAAGCCTTCACGTTCGCAGGGGAATACTCGGCTATATACCGACACCGACCTCGAACGACTCGACGTAATCCTGACGCTGGCTCGCGATATGGGCGTAAATCTTGCGGGCATAGAAATTATTTTGAACATGCGCGAGAAAATGATCGAGATGGAACGGCAGATGGGCGAGTTCGCGCACGTCGTACAGCAGGAACTGGCGCGGGTCGCCGCGCGCCCCTCAGAACAGGCTTCCCACCATGCCATCGTCCGTGCCCGCGTATAGTTCGTCACTAAACTTATACTTCATATATCGATAAATCTTTTGGCTCTGATACCATCGGACCCAGTTTTTAGGGGCTTGCGGCTCAATAGGTGGAGACGCTGACAAGAGCAAGGAAATCGAGCAGGCAAGGCTACAAGAAGGAACAGCTCCCGCCAAACGGGACGACGCCAAAACAAAGAAACTTCTAAAAATGTTTAGTAGAAATGCCTTACGGGCATTAAAGGCTAACGATGCACGCGCTTTCGCCGCGTATTTGCGGCTCGCGAATGTGCGCGAAGATTCGCCGGAGTGGAAGCGCGCTTGGGAGTACTTTCACTCCCAGCACCGGTGATTCGTACTTTCTGTATCGCTTTAATTCTGGACTTCTGTTCATCCTCAGGAAGCTTCTGCAAACTGGCAAGCATAATGTCCGCGATGCTTTCAGCAGCTTCACGTTGCTTGGACAATTTTGTCTTTGTTCTCACCCGTTTATTGTGTCACGAGTTGCCAAACGAGTGTCAAGTGTTCACCCCCATTCCGCCAGAACGATGTAACTGTTTCGTGAACGCCAGCGAGTTGCTTGCCGGGGCAAGCGCGTGCTCGTATGCTGTCTATCGATATGGCGCTTGAAAATTGTCCATTGTGCCGGGGAACGGGTTGGCAGGTGCATCCGCGCGCGGATGGCGCTGCCGGCAAAGTTGCGACCGCGTGCGATTGCGGCATGCAGGATCGCGCGGCACGCGTGATGGAACGCGCGCGCATTCCGAAACGCTACGAGCACTGCGACTTCGAAAGTTATGCCACCGACCTGAGCGATGGCAAGACTTACACGGCTCAGCATGCGCAATCAATGACACAAGCGAAAATGATGGTGCAAGGTTTCGTCCACAATTATCCGGGCGCGGAGGAAAAAGGCTTGCTGCTGATGGGCCGTTCTGGCGTCGGCAAAACGCACCTGGCAGTGGCCGGATTAAAAGAATTAATCCGCCGCGGACACGCTGGACTGTTTTGCGATTACCGCGAATTGCTGAAAGAAATTCAAGCCAGCTATAACCCAGCGAGCGAATCCACCGAGATGGGCGTCCTTGAACCGGTTCGCAACATCGAAATTCTCGTTTTGGATGACCTAGGCGCGAGCAAACCGTCCGATTGGGTGCGCGACATTGTCGGCATCGTCCTGAATGCGCGGTACAACGAAAACCGCACCACGCTGATTACCACCAACTATCTCGATAATCCGGTTTCCGATGGCGAGCCCGCACGACTTCCGGGTGGCCGACTGATTCCTGCTTCGCGGGAAGACACTCTGGAGCAGCGCATCGGCAGCCGTATGCGTTCGCGGCTTTACGAAATGTGCCGCACCATCGAGGTGACGGCACCGGATTTCCGGAAGGAACGAACGCAGGCGGGACGGGCGCAGGGCTAGTGCCGCAAAATAACCGATCGGCCAACAAGATTTCCGCATTCGAAGTGTAATTGTTCGGCAGAAAACGCCTTCGCGAGCGCCTTTCTGTGCTGGTCGGTGCGAGTAGTGAACAACACTGGCGCGGGGTTTCGGTCCAATTCCCCACACCGGCCTTTCATTGACATAAACTTAACCCCGCGAGTATCCTTTTAGAGTTGCAGCGTTCCACGTAACGCCCGCAGCAGTTTTCCCTAGCGACCGCAAAACGGTCCACCTCCTTGCACAAACGTCCGGACAGCAACTCGCAAGGAATTTAGCGTTAACACAGGAATTTTCATCCTCGGAGGCTCGACAAACCATGTTTTCTGATCACGACAACCCATCCTCAGCTGCAGCCGCACCAGCACCGGAGAGCCAATCCGCTTCCGAGAGCACCACCCACCAGCACCCATCCACATCGCAAGAAACACAGCACCAGCCAAAAGAAAATGACGGCGCGGAAGCGGCTTCAGGCGCTGCCACCGATAAAGATCACCCGGCGGACGGTGATTCCGGCCAGCACGCGGACGCTTCACAGCTTGCGGCGAACGCGGATTCGGCGGTCGCCTCCCACTCTTCTTCGGATACAGCACAGAGCGGTAGTCACGGCGGCAGCGCTCCTCGGGATGGCGCGCCGGCTCCTGCTGAAGCACGCGCGGATGCCGAAGCGGCAACGGCGGCCGATGAAGCTGCCGGCTCAGAAGAGATGAGCAAGTTGATGGAGCAGTACGACGAAAAGCAGGAAGCGGCGTCACACAGCGAAATTATCGAAGTTACCGTCGTGGCCTACACCGAGCACGGCGTAGTGGTAGACATCGGGCAAAAATCTGAAGGATTGATTCCCGCCGCGGAATTTTCCGAGACGGAAATTCCCCGGCCCGAGCCGAACAGCAAAATTGAAGTACAGCGCACCGGGGAACATAAAGACGGATTTGTAATCCTCTCGTATCAAAAAGTGCTGCGGCGCAGGATGTGGGAAAAGCTGGAAGCCGCATTCAAAGCAACCGAAACCATTACCGGAAAAGTTGTGGACCGCATCAAGGGCGGCCTCGTCGTCGATATCGGCGTGCGTGCGTTCCTCCCCGGTTCGCAATACGATTTGCGACCGGCGCCGAATCTGGACGACCTGCTGGGTCAGGAACTCCAGGTTCGCATCACCAAGCTGAACCGCCGCAGGGGCAATGTGGTAGTAAGCCGCCGCGCCCTGCTGGAACAGGATTTGCATGCCAAGCGCGCCGAACTGATGGAAACCCTGAAGGAAGGGCAGACGGTACACGGGCACGTAAAGAACGTAACGGAATACGGCGCGTTCGTGGACCTGGGCGGAATCGACGGCCTGCTGCATTTGACGGACCTAAGCTGGGGCCGGGTGAAACATCCGTCCGACATGCTGAAGCCCGATCAAGAGCTTGACGTGCTCGTTCTGAAATTCGATAAAGAGAAACAGCGCGTATCGCTGGGGTTGAAACAGCTATCGCCTGATCCCTGGGTGAACGCGACAGAAAAATATCCTGCAGGCGGCAAGGTGAAGGGCAAAGTAGTTGGAGTGGTCGACTACGGGGTGTTCATCGAACTGGAACAAGGCATCGAAGGCCTGGTGCACGTTTCGGAAATGAGCTGGACCAAGAAGCCGGCGCACCCGTCGAAACTCGTGAAAGTCGGCGATGAAGTGGACGTGGTGGTGCTGGACATCAAGCCGAGCGATCGCCGTGTTTCGCTGGGCATCAAGCAAGCGCAGCCGGATCCCTGGATGGTGACTGCGGAAAAATATCCGGTGGGAACGGTGGTCACGGGTAAGATTCGCAACATAGCGGAGTTCGGAGCGTTCGTCGAGATCGAAGACGGTTTTGACGGACTGGTGCACGTTGGGGACGTCAGCTGGACCGGCCGGGTAAAAAATCCGCACGAGGTATTCAAAAAGGGCGAAGAAGTTACCGCGAAGGTTTTGCGCATCGATCCGGAGAACCGGCGCGTCTCGCTGGGTATCAAGCAGGTGAACGATATCTGGGGCGACTGGTTCAAGGATCACAAGGTTGGCCAGATCGTGAAGGGCAAAGTGTCGCGCATCGCCACGTTCGGCGCGTTCGTGGAGTTGGGCGAAAACATCGAAGCGCTCTGCCACAACACCGAGATCGAGGAGCACCGGCGCCGCCGCGATGAAGGGCCTGCGCCCATGCACCGCACGTCTACCGGACCGCTGAAGAGCGCTGGCCCGCTGGAGCCAGGAAAAGAATACGACTTCAAGATCGTGAAGATCAGCCCGGAAACGCGGCGCATCGGGCTGAGTTATCGCGCGGCGGTTAAACAGCAGGAACGCCGGGAAATCGATCAGTATCGATCCACCTCCACGACCAAGTCGTCGTCCACTGCGACCATCGGTGACGCGCTGAAGTCGAAGCTGGGACGTTAGCAAGCGATTGCTGCAGATTGCGATCCGCGGTCGGGGCGTAGCGGCGGCACAATTTCATTTACCTCCGGGCCAATTTAATGATAGGAAAGGGACACCGGAGCGGCGACTGCCCTCATAAACCGTTTCGAAACACAGATTTGGGCGACCGCAAAGCGGTCAGGAAGCTCCGGCGGCCGCTTCTCCGCCAGGCGACGAGGCAATAGGGATCATGACCAAGCATCCGACATTGACGAAAGCAGACCTCATCGAAGAGGTGCTGCGCATTCCAGAGATTCAGCGGAAGGACTCCGAGACCGTCGTCGAGACGATTTTCCAAAGCATCATCGATGCGCTGCAGAAGGGCGACAAGATCGAGATTCGCGGATTTGGGAGTTTTCGCACCCGGCAACGCAAGGGACGCATCGGCCGTAATCCCAAGACCGGCGCAAAAGTGGACGTGCCGCCAAAAAAGATTCCCTTTTTCAAACCCAGCAAAGAATTAAAAGATTTCGTAAACAACTCGGTGGATGCCGAGCACGTCGCTTCCCCAACCGCGCCGGCTGCAAGCGACGCTACCCCTTCCTGAGATTCTCCCTTCGCAACAGTGTGGTACGAACTTAATTCTGCAAAACGCCGGCACATTGCCGGCGTTTTGCTTTTCCATCGTAAACTGGCTCACTGCTTTTAGCGATCGCACGCGAGGCGCGAAGTGGATTGTGCGTTATGCTGAGCGAGCGACTTTTGCTGCGAGGAATGTACGATGGACTACCTGTGGTCACCCTGGCGTTATGCCTACATGGAGCAGGTCAACAAGGAGAAGCAGCCAGAGTGTATTTTTTGCGATGCGCTCGCGCGCAACGATGATGTTGCGACGCTCATCGTTCGTCGCGGCAAAAAAAATTTCGTTATTCTGAACCGCTATCCCTACACATCCGGCCACGTCATGATCGTGCCGTACGCGCACGTGGCGGAATTGGGATTGTGCGATGCCGCGACGCTTGAAGAGATGATGCACTTTGCGCAACGCATGGAGAACGCCTTTGGCGCGACCTACAAGCCGGAAGGAATTAATCTGGGCATGAACCTGGGACGCGCCGCGGGAGCGGGCGTGACGGGGCATCTGCATCTGCATGCGCTACCAAGATGGTTTGGCGACACCAACTTTATGGCAGTGGCAGGAGAAACGCGCGTGCATCCCGAAGAGTTAAGCACCACCTACGAGCGATTGCGGAAGGCGCTGGCATCCAATTGAGTGGCCGAACTGCAGGCGTTGCAGTGAGCGCGCGAAAAGGACAAGCGTGGATTTACAACTGACGGAAGAACAGCTGCTATTGCAGAAAAGCGTTCGGGAATTCGCCGAGTCCGAAGTAAAGCCTTTTGCGAAGGAACTGGACGAGACCGGGCATTTTCCGCGCGCTATTTTCAAGAAAGCCGCGGAGTTGGGGCTGACAGGGGTTGCGCTGCCGGAAAGCGAAGGCGGCGCAGGCTTCGATCACATCGCGTACACCATCGTGATCGAAGAGATTTCTCGGTGTTGCGCTTCCACCGGCGTCATCCTTTCGGTACAAAACTCTCTTTACTGCGATCCTATCCATCGATTTGGCACGGCCGAGCAGAAGCAGAAATTTCTTTTGCCGTTTGCGCGTGGAGAAAAGATTGGCTGTTACGCGCTGACCGAGCCGCAAGCGGGTTCGAACGCGGCGGCGTTACAAACCAAGGCGGTGATAAAGGGCGACAGTTATCTCGTCAATGGCACGAAAGCGTGGATAACCAACGGCGGCGCGGCGGATGCCGCCATTGTGTATGTGAATACCGAACCGGAAAAAGGAGAAAAAGGTATCACCGCGCTGGTGATCGAAAAGGGTACGCCCGGCTTCCGCGTGGGTAAGGAAGAAAAGAAATTAGGAATCAGCGCGACGGCTTGCAGCGAGCTGATTTTCGTGGATTGCGAAGTACCGGTGGCCAATCGCATCGGCAACGAGGGAGAAGGCTACAAGGTTGCGCTTTCGACGCTGGATGGCGGGCGTATTGGAATCGCCGCGCAAGCCACGGGCATCGCGCAAGGCGCGTTTGAAGCGGCGCTAAAATATTCGCAGGAACGCATGGCCTTCGGTCACCCGATCTCGCAATTTCAAGCGATACAATTCATGCTCGCGGATATGGCCACGGAAATCGATGCGGCGCGCTTGTTGATTCGCAAAGCGGCGTGGAAGCAGGACAACGGCTCGCGCTTCAGCATGGACGCGGCCATCGCTAAATTATTTGCCAGCGAAATGGCCACGCGCGTGACGCACAAAGCGATTCAGATTCACGGTGGAAATGGCTACAGCCGGGAATATCCGGTGGAACGCCATTACCGCGACGCGCGCATTACGGAGATATATGAAGGAACCAGCGAGATTCAGCGCATTGTCATCGCGTCGTGGGCGCTGAAGGCGTAGGCTGGCGTTGACGATTCTTAGTGAAACATTTTTGATGCAGCTTCCGGCGAAGCCCCTCACATAGCAATCTCACAATGCAATGTGAATCGCGGGCCGCGCCCTGCAGCGTCCGTAGTATTCTGACCTGTCTCTTATACACATC
>CAXMLS010000625.1:0-1594 GCA_964194235.1 uncultured bacterium
GATGTGTATAAGAGACAGGGATTAGATATTCCTGATCATCGATCTTGATTTCGCTGCCAGTGTATTTGCCAAACAAAATCCGGTCGCCGGCTTTCACATCGAGAGGTATTCTCTTGCCCTTTTCCATCTTGCCGGCTCCTACAGCTATCACTTCACCCTCCTGGGGCTTTTCTTTGGCCGTGTCTGGGATGATGATGCCGCCCTTAGCAGTGTCTTTCTCTTCCAACCTCCGCACGAGGACGCGGTCATGTAACGGGGTTACATTTACAGTCATTTTTTAATCCTCCATAATCGTTATTCGATTCGGGCGATACGTGAACCGTGAAACTTGGTTTTTCCACAACGAAAAAATCTAGGTCAATGCTCCAACGTAAGCAGTGGCAACTTTGTGAAAAGTAGAGTGCAAAACCTCGTAGGTCTGAACCGAGTCGTTCCTTCCATCACGGACGAGAAAATTTTGGCCACTTCTGGATACGTTCGGCGGTTATAGGCCTCTGCATGTTCAGCGGTTTCCCACAGACTGAAGGCTTGAACTTCTCTTCCGTTTAGGTACAGGAAGGTGATCTCATCAAGAAATCCCTTCTGTTTGTGCAGTAGCGGAATGACTTCGCTCTCAAGTTTTTGCTTGAATTGAGCAACACCGTCAGATTTCAGGTGCATGGATACCTTGCGTGCAAACATGGACTCTGCTCCGATAACACCAAGTTAGATAACCTGGAATGGTTCACAGTCTTTAATACGTAAGAGCGTACATTAACCAATCTCGGTTAATTTACTTGACCTGTCAAGTGTAAACTGAGAGTATTTTATGGGTTAATCGGCAATAGTTAAGTGCGTGGGAGGCACCTGTGGACGTTTGCCTAGTAATTAAACAGCGGTTGGAAGAACTTGGCCTTGAGCAGAGAGATTTGGCCGCCGCTGCGGATGTGACAGAGTCTTACATCTCACAGCTCCTGACCCGGAAGAAATTGCCCCCCGCGCCTAGCCGAACGGATATCTACGACAAGATGGGGAGGTTCCTGAAACTCCCAGGTGGAAAGCTTGCCGAATTTGCCGAGCATCAGCGCAAAGAAATATTGAAGAGAAATCTGGTGGATCCTCCTGCACCTTTGTTTCGAGAAGTTCGAGAGTTAATTCTTCTGAAATGCCGGCGCGATCACGAAAAACAGATACGCGCGATTTTTGAGAAGCAACCGTTTGGCGAACTCGAACGCCTGGTCACGCAAAAACTTTTGGACATAGTAAAGACGGCCGCCAAAAACGAATTGGAGAGTGAATCCTGGCTCCGCTCAGTAGCTCGAGTCAGCGGCAGAAGTTATCAAGCGATGCGAGTCAGCATGCTGGAGTTCCTGGATACGGATGTTTTTAACGTGTCAGCTGAAAACTGCGTGTCCTTCCTGGATCCGCTGATCGAATCCTGGGACATTGACCTCGCGACCTTCAGTATGGAAGTCGTATTGAATCGGAGGCTTATTCCAGGGTACGCGAAGAAAATTGAGTTTGTTGAAACGGGATCTGTCCAAGCTGAGGAAGAGCCGGGGCTTAAAGAATTTTTTCGGAAGCAGTCTCTAAGCGCTGTCTCTTATACACATCT
>CAXMLS010000626.1:0-3518 GCA_964194235.1 uncultured bacterium
ATGTGTATAAGAGACAGACATAATGCAGTTCGACGGCGACAGGATCGCCCACATGACCAAAGTATGGAACGCTGGTCTGGCGCTCAAGGACCTCGGCTGGGCATAGTTCTGAGACCGCTGAGGTGACGAGGTGGTCGCCGCGGGTTTGGTCATCGTTTCAGCCCTGAGCGGATCACGAGCAACTCAAAAGCGGTACTTCGAAGCAAAGCGAACCGGATTTCTAACTGGTAAAAGGGGACCCGTAGAGGCGCTTAGTTGGCCTTCTAAAATGCAACGAAATTTGCCAGTACCGCTTTCTTGAATCCGGCTCGCCAGCTTCGCGTAACCGCCGCGTAACCGCGAAGCGCATTTTTGGCGTTTCTGGCGGTTCTGGCGTTTTTTAAAATCAACAACTTACGTATTATCAATAATGGGGCCGGGTTCGAATCCCACCCGCGCCTCCAATTTTTTGCACCGCAGTTCGTCAAAAAAAACTCACCGAAATAGCGCCAATTTACCTTGCGGCGAGCAGTCTAGCCGTTTTGGCAAAACAGGAAAAGGCGCTCCGCGCCGATATTTTCTAGCTGGAAGGCTCGTTCGGTGGTCGCCTTGCCAAAGTTATTAGAGTGGTGTCCGACCGCGCCGAAGAGTTGTCCGAGCCTGTACAGACTCTGTTGCCCAGGCTCATGGGGTAAATGAAAAACTAAGAATGTAATTGGCATGCCGTCGCGCACCGGGATCTTGCGAGCTACTGATGCCTTGCGAACTCAGATTGAAAGACTGCTTGTTGAAGAATTCGGGATCTCTCGCATAGGTCTCGCGGTATTCTGCCTGGAACTCTACTAAACGCGAGACGCGATATTTTAATCC
Source organism: uncultured bacterium (assembly GCA_964194235.1). Classification (GTDB taxonomy): domain Bacteria; phylum Acidobacteriota; class Terriglobia; order Acidiferrales; family UBA7541; genus Acidiferrum. The sequence goes on from CAXMLS010000626.1 coordinate 850, forward strand.
GCCGCCATACGTCAGACCCATTTGATAGACGGTCCCGCCATCTAGAGGTGCGGCCCCTGCCGCATGGAACGCGTCTACTACCGTACCGATATGTCGTAAACCATACTTGAAGACACCATTTTTCTTGGTTAGTTTCAGATCCTTGTAGCGGTACGTTGTTACGGCGGTTCCGGAGGACACGAAGGGCCGCAAACGCCATGTTCGTGGAGCGAGATTTGCTTCCAGCTGATAGCCAGTAGTGCGAATTCTTAACCGGTCTACCTGAGGCGCCGTGTCATCGCCAGTTATGAGATTCGCCTGCATGGTGCCGAAAAATAGTTCGTGCGAAAACAATCTGCTGGGATGTAGCGTCACACTTCCTCCGACGACGACCCCAGGTTCAATCTTCATCGGATACTGGAAGACATCCACTTCGCCGGTACTTGGATTTACGGAAGCGAGATAAAGATCTCCCAAATGTCTGCGAAAGAATTGTCCGCCATCCAACGAAAAGGCAACTTCCGGCAAACGAGGTCGGGCTGTCTCGCGTCCAGGGTTCCCGCGAAAGGAGTCCTCTTTGGCAACCGCCAAAGGAGATTCGCGCAATTCCGTTCTACTCCCTGGATCAACAAAACTCGTTGCCATCGATTGGGGTATCGCGGTTACTGACCCCGGTCTTTCTAACGAAGTATTGTGCCAATGAGCGACCTTCCACGCCATCCGGCTTCCGCGATATGCCTGCCACCCCACGTTGTCGCGCAGTAGAGAATTGCGCATCGTAAGGTCAAATTGTCGTACTCCCCGGTACATCACATTTCGTGCTCTTACGCCGCCGTTTCTAGTTTGCTCTTCATCTTCCTGGCGCGGCGCGCAACTTTTCAAACGCAGTACCGCCGCCTGGCCATCTGTGAATAGATTATCCCCGGTGGAGTTGGCAAACTTACGCGGAACGCGCGAGCGTGGCACCATTTCCGTACTATCAACGCAATTAGCAAAAATCAGATCGTTAACAACTTTTGACCGCTCTTTATCTATTGCGGGATCGATTTGGTGGATGAGGGTTTTCTTCGATGACAATCCCATACCAATATCGTGAGTTGCTGCAGCCGTCCAGACCGTTTCGCCATTCCACGGATCTGCGATCTGCCAAACACGAAGATGATGGCGCCGATTAAAAGTATTAAGGGTCTTTTCAAATACCAGCGCTGGTAGTTGGCCATCCAAGACGAGCCTCGAAACTGGTGCTTGCGCGTAACCTCGGTTTTCGGCGAGTGCTCGCACCGTTTCGAACTCACTACCCGGATCGAGCAGATCCGCCTGCACCCATCCGGCTGCCGCGAAAGCTTGTACCAACTCGTCCCGCGTACCGAGAAATACTAAATTCGTCAGATCGGACGGTACTTTTCTACTTAGCGTGTGGGTCCGCGTCGGCAGGTCATTTACATAAACGGCAAGCGAATCTTCCAACTCTTTAGTCTCCGCCACCCGCCGCGTGTTAGCTGCGATCGTTTCCGTCATACGCACGTTTTTAAGCATCTTTACGTGCAGCTCCGTTCCCGCCGGAAAGCTAATTTCCGCTTCCGGAAATCGCAGAACAGAGCTGGCGCTTGCAAACGCAAATAATGCAAGGAGCGGATCTACCGTAGCTGCGCTAGTGACTATTCCTGCCACCTGGTGTCCGTAGCTCTCTGTTGCGCGGATTCCCAGAATATCTCCGTCGGGGCGGACCTCTTCGCGCGCGTTTTCTACCTCAATTAATTGGCTGTCGATCTCTGCCGTGGCGCCCCCAGATATTGCCACTCGATCTAATTTTAGCAGTAAGTGGGCTCGCTCACGCAGTAGGCCCAGACCGACGCGTTTCACTCGTATTACTTTTCCGTAGACTTGCGTTCCTGCAGGCAGAATCTCTTTGCAGTCGTTGAACACCGGTGCGATGAGAATTGTTCGCACTATATCGCCGCGCTTCACCGTGTCGGAATAAATGCCATTCTGTAAGCGCAGTTCAAGAACCGCGCCTGCAGGAATCTCCTGTCCGCGCAATGCAGCCGAAGTAATGCAATGTATGCTCAGGCCAAACAAAATCAAGGCGACTTTTTTCTTCATGTGGTTCATGGCAGATCCCTTCCCCCAAGAGGGACTACAGGAGGAAGCTTTGCTCCACTAATGTGATTATTTTCTGCAGGAAGGCCCACGGCTACTGGCCAACAGTACAGGCGGCATCTAAACGACAACTCAGCATCCCAGAATGAAAATTGTCACTGAGATACCATTCATTTCGTATACGCGCATGCATTACCAGGTTAAGGCCCCGTTCATCCGCAATAGAAGCTTTGGGGGCGAAATCTTTTCGTAATACTCTGGAAGCTCATGCGCCAGCCGCCGCATCCATCTCATTCAGAAATCGACCTCAACGAAATTCGGCCACCGGTGCCGCGCCGGCGCTGGCTTATCGCCTCCCTGCTCGGCTTCGGCGTGTTTGTAAACTATCTCGACCGCGTCAACATTTCCGTTTCCCAGGAAGCGCTTCACCAGGCCTTCGGTATTACCACCATCACGTTTGGTTATTTGCTCAGCGCCTACAGCTGGACGTATGCCGCATTGCAACTTCCATTGGGTGTGTTTCTCGATCGCTTCGGAGTGCGAAAAATTGCAGGCATTGGCGCACTTCTATGGCTGTCTCTTATACACAT
>CAXMLS010000627.1:0-2635 GCA_964194235.1 uncultured bacterium
GTCCGAGGGTGTGTCCCACTTCGTGCGCAGCAAGTTGCCGCAGGCGGGCAAGCGCCATTTCCAGCATCTTCGGTGAAAGCGGCTTGCCTTGCTCATAAGGCGCAAGTAAACCTTCCGCGATTAAATAGTCCTGGCGCACGCGTAACGAACCGAGGGTCACATGTCCTTTAATGATTTCGCCCGTGCGAGGATCTACGACGGCCGCTCCGTAAGACCACCCACGCGTCGCGCGATGCACCCACTGAATCACGTTGTAACGCAGGTCCATAGGATCCGCGTCTTCGGGCATCAATTCCACTCGAAACGCATTCTTGTATCCTGCCGCTTCGAACGCCTGGTTCCACCAGCGCGCTCCGTCGAGCAACGCGGAACGAATCGGCTCCGGTACTCCGCGATCAAGGTAATAAATGATCGGCTGTACCGGCTCGCTGATAGCCGCAGAAGGATCTTTTTTCTGCAGACGATGACGCGATATGAAACGCTTCACCACCGGTTCGCTCACTGGCGTCGCGTAATCCATGTACGAAATCCCAAAAAAACTGGCACGCGGATCGTAAACACGCGTCTTGTATCCGGGCAGCGGCAGTTGCACGAAGGAATGATGCTCGCGAACGGTGATGGAGTCAGGCGATGGAGTGACTTGCTTAACCCACTGGCCGGAATCTTCTCCGGCGAAAGTGAGCACCGCTTCGACTTCCGTGTTCAGCGGAAAATTTTTGGTCCGCGGCAGGTAGATCGCGCATCGCGCAGGGTCAATCTTGTAATTGCCCTGCTTAGTTCGACGAAGCGTGGCCGGTATGTCATGGACGTCACGCAGGAAAAATTCCGTTGCATCAACGAGCACTTGCCCATTATCTTCGGCGGCCACGCTGAAGCCAGCTAACACCGACTCCGCGAACGAATCATGTACCGCCCGCTTTTCCGCCTGGTCCTCGCTGACCGCGCGGTAATCAAGGTTTTCCTGCACCAGCATCACTTTCGGCCCGCTGCGTTCGAAGCGCACCACGTGGGTAGCGCCAAGTTGTCCTCGATCAAGGCCGATATCGTTCGAACCTACTCCCGCAGCCAAGGCACTCTGGTACAAAAACTCCGAGTTCCACCTATCAATCTCTAGCCATAACTTTCCCTGCTTGGCGTCCCAGTACAGGTTGAAGTAGCCCGGCAACTTTTGCGTCCCAGCAGTTTTCTCGGCGATGGTGACGGATTTGGACGATTCGGACTTCGCGGATTCAGTTGGTGTTGAATCATGTTGCGCAAAGGCTAAACCGGTGAGCATTTGCAAGGTCAACAAAAAAACAAGCCAGCGCGAATACTTCAGCATTTTCGAATCCTCCGAATACTTGGAACCTATTTGCCGCGGATGAGCGCAGGCTCGGCGACAATTTCCGTCTGCTATACTAAATATTCCGCGAGCATTATCACCCGTGAAAAGAATCCGCATATCCATCGTGCAGTATTTAAACACGGCCCCGCTGGTCAGGGGCTTTACTCACGGGCCACTGCAGGGCAAGTACGAGCTGTCTTTTACCCTTCCTTCGCAATGCGCTGACGACTTGAGGGACGGCCGGGCGGACGTGGCCATTATTCCGGCAATTGAGCTGCAGCGCATCGATGATCTGGTAGCGTTGCCAGATCTGGCTATTGCAGCAAAAAATCGCGTGCGCAGCCTGCTGCTTGTGGCTAGCAAGCCCATATTAGAAGTCCGCAGCATCGCGCTGGATCTCAGTTCACGCAGCACGCAGGCCTTGACGCGAATTTTGTGCGCCGAGCATTGGAACATTTCGCCGAATTTCTCGGAAGCACCACCAGACGCCGCGACCATGCTCGATAACGCGGATGCCGCTCTGATAATCGGCGACCCCGCGCTGCGCCTCGCCATCTCAATTAGGGACCTCGCCATGAACGGCTCCGCTGGCGAATTGGTGTGCGATGCCGCAAAAATAGGAATGAGCGCCGGCGCGGAATTGCACATATACGACGTGGTGCAGGAATGGCGGAATTTTACCGGCCTGCCTGCGGTGCTTGCGATCTGGGCAGCGCGACGCGATGTGCTCACGCCGGAAATAATTGCGGACTTTGCTGCGTCCAAGGCGTACGGCGTCGCGCACATCGCGGAAATCAGCGCCGAAGCCGCCAAGAAGCAATCTTTGCCCGTCGGCGAGCTAGAGTCTTATCTGCGCGACAACATTGATTACACCTTGGACCGCGATAACATGGCCGGGCTGGAAATGTACTATCAACTGGCCGCCAAGCTGGGCCTGATTCCACGCGCCAAACCAATCGAGTGGGCGACGGCTGGAGATGTGGTTCGCGTGCCGCTCAGATTTTAGTGGACGCGGAACCTATTTTGGGGCGGTGACATTCGAATTAGTTGCCGCCATCCGATAGAATCATAAGTGGTACCTTCGATGGCACCGTCAGTATCGCAGCCCGACAAGGAATTTGAGTGAGCCTCTCGAAACAGGAAGCGCTGGAAATGCTGGAGTCCGATGACCTGCTGGGCATCGGAATGGCCGCGCACCAGATGCGCCTGGCCAAAAACGATCCTCGCGTAGTCACCTATCAAATCGACCGCAACATCAATTACACCAATTTCTGTACCGAGTACTGCTCATTCCTGTCTCTTATACACATC
>CAXMLS010000628.1:0-3049 GCA_964194235.1 uncultured bacterium
GATGTGTATAAGAGACAGGTTTAGGACCTGTCGATTGATAGCGCGGAGCTCAGCCGTCTCGGGCGCATCAACCGGCAACGTGCTGCTGGTAAAAACTCCCCCGTGATGGGACGTTGTGAATGGCGGCGTGCCGTAGATGTGGGCCTCAGCGAAAACAACGTCCCGTTCGGACGCAATACTGTCGATATGATATACGACGCCCGGCACAAACTGCTCAAGCAGATAGAACGATTGTTGGTCGCCGAGCTGATCCAGCCAGGGCCAAAGCTCATCCGCGGATTGAATTTTCTTCATGCCAATGCCCGACGCTTGTGAACGAGGTTTCAAAAGCCACGGCGCCGGGACACGCGCCATGTATTCGCGCAAGCCGTCGTAATTCAGCACGTGGATAAATTCCGGGACGCGAATGCCCGCTTCCCTGGCACGTGCTCGCATGGCCAGTTTGTCGCGAAAATAGCGCACGGTGGTCAAGCCCATCCCCGGAATGCGCAGATGCTCGCGCAGAGCCGAGACATTTTCCATATCGAATTCGTCGAGCGCGACGATGCGGTCGATTGGCTGGGACCTGGCGATATAGCTGACGGAATAAATCAATCCTTGCAAAGGAAGATCTTCCGGCATAGTAAAAATTCCATCGAGACAATTGCGAGGCCAATTGGCATCGTGAAGCTTTTCGACGGTGAGCAGCAGCACGCGGCAACCCAGGGCTTTGCAGGTGCGGATAAACTCCTGGCCTTTTTCGAAGGAGCTGACACACAGAATGGTTAGTGGTTTTTCGCCCGGCATAAAACCTCTTGGAGCCTAACGGAAAAGCGGTCGCCGCCGTCGGCTGAATGGTTCAACCAACCAGCGGCGAGAAAAAATATGGCCAGCGCGCGGATTATACTGCGGGAGCCGTCGAGGGAAAAAGAAATTGCAACACTGGTCCGACGCGCTGCGACCAGGCGGCTTCATTGTGTTCCGCACCCTCGACCCGCTCGTAGTGCAGATCGCCGCCCAGGCGCCACCCTTTTTGCAGCAGCACGTCGCGAAAATTTTCCACATCGCGTAGGATTTGTGGACCTTCGCGCGTACCGATGTCCAGCCAAATCGAGGGCCGAGGCTCGACTTGCGTCGTTGCCACGAATCGATGCATGACCCTCTGGTTCCACCACACCGACGGCGAGAGCGCGGCGAGCTTGCCAAAAATATGCGGGTGCTTCAACCCTACGTACAGCGACACCAAACCACCAAGGGACGAGCCGCCCAGCCCGGTGTGTGCGAAATCCGGAAGCGTGCGGTATTCCCGGTCGATGAACGGCTTTATTTCGTTGACCAGGAATTTTCCGTAGCGGTCGGCGCGGCCGCCGCCTAGCTTGGGAACGCGCGTGGGAGTGTATTCACGGATGCGGTGTTCCCCTGCATTATAGATTCCTACGATCAGCAGCGGGTCGACTGAGCCGCTAACAATAACGTGGTCCGCGGTCTGTCCTACTTTCCAATCCATTCCCGGAACGAAGGACGTGGATCCGTCGAAAAGATTTTGTCCGTCGTGGAGATAAAGTACCGAGAAACGCCGAGTGGGTTGCTCCTCATATCCTGGAGGTAGATAGACCACAACATCACGCTCATTTTTAAGTACACGCGAAGGGAAATTTTCGTGTTTACGAAATGTCATGGAACGATGGTTACGAGAAGGTCTTTCGCTTCTACGTGCTGTCCTGGAGTAACTAGCAACTTCACGATGCGGCCGGATATCGGCGCGTAGATATTCGATTGCATCTTCATGGCCTCGAGCGTTAATAGTTTGGCTCCACGCTCCACGGCATGATTGGCCTGCACTGCGATTCCGCTAATGACTCCGGCTGTGGGAGCGGCAACCTGACCGGGATCGGCAGGGTCGGCTTTGGGATGCGAGCGCTCCACAACGCGCAAAGCGCGATCGCGAACGCTGACCTCGCGCGGCTGACCGTTTAGCTCAAAGAACAGAGTGCGAGTCCCGTCGGGATGCGGCTCGCTGGCCGTCAGGAACTTGATGATGAGAGATTTGCCGGGCTCGATATCCACGGTGATCTCTTCACCCGACTGCAGCCCGTAGAAAAACGCGCGGGTAGGGAGCACGCTGACGTCGCCGTAGGTTTGCCGGAATTTATCGTACTTGGTGAACACTTCGGGATAGAGCAGGTAACTCAGCAGATCATCTCGCCGAATGGCATGGGCTAATTTTTTCTCAATGGATTTTTGCTCTTCTTCCAATTCCACAGGCTTTAGATTCGCTCCGGGACGGCCGCGCAGCGGAGGCTGACCTCGGAGGATAATTTTCTGCAATTTCTTCGGCCAACCTCCCGGCGGAACGCCGAGCACACCGGAAAACATTTCGACTACGGAATTCGGCAGCGAAATATCGTGTTTTTCATCGAGCGCGAGAATGTCCCTGGGATGCATTTCATTGGCCATCAGGAAAAGCGTCATGTCGCCGACGACCTTGCTCGACGGAGTGACTTTGACGATGTCCCCAAAAAGCTGGTTCACTTCGGCGTACATTTTTTCGGCCTCGCGCCAGCGGTGGCCCAGGCCCATAGCGGTGGCTTGTTCGCGAAGGTTGGTGTACTGGCCGCCAGGAATTTCGTGCTGATACAGGCGAGCCGAGCCCGATTTAGGCCCGGAATCGAAAGGTAAATAAAAGGTGCGCACCGTTTCCCAATAATCGGAGCATTCGTTCAACGTTTCGACGTCGAGTTGCGTGTCACGTGGCGTGTGGCGCAGCGTTTCGACGATGGCATTCAGATTGGGCTGGCTGGTCCCTCCGCTCATCGAGGCGACGGCAGCGTCGGCCACGTCCACGCCGGCGTCCGAAGCTTTTAGAATGCTCGCCGCGTTCAGGCCGCTGGTGTCATGCGTATGAAAATGGATCGGGATGGCAATCTCCTGCCGCAGAACCTTGACCAATTCGTAAGCGGCGTAGGGCTTGCATAGCCCGGCCATATCCTTGATCGCCAGAAAATGCGCGCCCAGCTTTTCAAGCTGCAGCGCCATGGTCACATAATATTCTGTCTCTTATACACATCTC
>CAXMLS010000629.1:0-4655 GCA_964194235.1 uncultured bacterium
GATGTGTATAAGAGACAGGGCTTAGAACTGTAACCCCGCTTCCCGCGCCGCGTCTGCGAGCGCCTTGACGCGGCCGTGATACTTGTATCCGCCGCGGTCGAACACCACTTTTTGCACGCCAGCAGCTTTGGCGCGTTCGGCGACAGCTTTGCCAATCACTTTCGCCGCCGCGATGTTGCCGCCGCTCTTCAAATTCTTTTTCGTTTCACCATCGACAGAGCTCGCCGAAACCAGCGTGTTGCCGGTACGGTCGTCGATAACCTGCGCGTAAATATGGCCAAGCGAACGATACACGCAAAGCCGCGGACGCTCGGTAGTGCCGGAAACTTTGGTGCGCACGCGATCGTGTACGCGCTTGCGGTGTAAATCTCGAGATAGCTTGCGAACTCTAGCCGATGCCACTGGTTCTTCTCCTTGATACTGCTAATCCTGGTTCTTCCAGCCCAACTGCGCCCAAGATTTTTACGCGCCGCCAGCCTTGGCTCCCGCTTTGCCGGCCTTCTTCTTCAAACGCTCGCCGGTGATGCGGATACCTTTTTGTTTATACGGATCGGGTGGACGCAACGAACGCATGTCCGCAGCAACCTGGCCGACTTGACCTTTGTCCGCTCCGGTAACCACGAGATGCGTTTGCTTTTCTACCGCCACCTGAATTCCTTCAGGAATGGGAAACTCGATCGGATGCGATTTGCCGAGCGCGAAGGCGATGTACTTGCCTTTTAATTCCGCCCGATAGCCCACGCCCACAATGTCGAGATCTTTTTTGAAGCCCTGGGTCACGCCGTGAACAGCATTGGCAACCAGCGCGCGCGCCAGACCATGCACAGCGCGATGATCTTCCGTTTCGCGCACGGCAGTGAGCACGCTGTCTTTCTGTTCAAATGAGATGCCGCGGGGAATCCGGAAAGACAATTTTCCCTTCGGTCCCTGCACATCAATGCTGCCATCCTTCATGGCGATCTTTACGCCGGAGGGCACTGGAATTGGTTTTCTTCCGATACGTGACATCTGTTCTTTTCCCTTAACTGCAAATAACGGTCGACAATTTTCGCTTCTAGTAAAACTTTGCCTGCAAAACGTTTCCTACCAGACCTCGCACAGAATTTCGCCGCCCACTTTGGCTTTGCGCGCCGCACGGCCGCTCATCAGGCCCCTGGGCGTGGTCATAATGCTGATTCCGAGGCCGCCAACCACCGGGCGAATATCGGTAGTGCCCAGGTAACGGCGGGCGCCCGGACGTGAAATACGCTTGATGCCGGTAATCACGCTGCGGCGGTCTGCGGTGTACTTCAGGAAAACGCGCAGCATTTTGCGTGTTTTGTTTTCGTCCACCATTTTGTAGGTGGAAATGTAGCCTTCATCTTTCAAGATGCGCGCAATCTCGGACTTCAGTCTCGAAGCCGGCACGTCGACTCGTTGATGCTTGGCTGCCGAGGCGTTGCGAATGCATGTTAAAAAATCGGCGATTGGATCCGTTTGCATATCTCTCCTGAGGCTCTTACCAGCTCGCTTTGGTGACGCCGGGAATTTCACCCTTGAGCGCCATACCGCGGAAACATATTCTGCACATCTGGAACTTGCGGATGTAACCTCGCGCGCGGCCGCAAACACGGCAGCGATTGCGCACCCGCACCTTAAATTTTGGCTTCTTCAGCGACTTGGCGATTTTTGCCGTGCGTGCCATTTATTGCGCTCCTCCTGGAACGCGAAGCGGGAAGCCCAAACCTTTGAGCAACTCGCGCCCTTCTTCGTCGTTCTTTGCCGTGGTGGTCAGCGTAACGTTCATGCCTTTGATTTTGTCCACGCGGGTGTAATCGATTTCCGGAAACACCAGTTGGTCTTTCAGGCCCAGGGTGTAGTTCCCGCGGCCATCGAAAGCGTTGGACGGCAATCCCCGGAAATCGCGCACGCGTGGCAGCACCACGTTGCACAAGCGGTCGAGAAATTCGTACATCTTGTCGCCACGCAAAGTTACCGCACACCCAATCGGCATCCCTTTGCGGATTTTGAAGTTGGCGATGGACTTCTTGGCCTTGGTAATGATGGCGCGCTGGCCGGTGATCTGGCCCAGTTCCTGCGCAGCGGTATCCAGCAGCTTGGCGTTCTGGCTGGCTTCGCCCAAACCGATATTCACGGTGATCTTCTGCAGCTTGGGAACCGCCATCATATTGTCCCAGTTAAAGCGCTTCATCAGCGCCGGCACTGTTTCGCTGCGATATTTTTCCTGCAATCGACTCTTCATTGCTTTCCTTCGCCTCTTGTCAAATTCAAACCTACTTGTCCAGCGCAGTATTGCAGCGGCGGCAACTGCGCACTTTGGTGCCGTCTGGCAACACCGTGTGGCCGATGCGGGTATGCTTTCCGCAACTGGCGCACACCACCATCACGTTAGAAACGTTGATGGACGCCTCTTTCTCCACAATGCCGCCCTTGATGTTTTTCTGCGGATTGGGCCGCGTGTGGCGCTTCATGATCGCTACATGCTCAACCACCACGCGATTTTTCTTGGCGTCGATGGACAGCACTCTTCCAGTCTTGCCTTCGTCTTTACCAGCAATCACTCTTACGTTGTCGCCCTTGCGGATGGCGATAGTGTGCCGCTCGGTTCTGTCATGCCTCAGTGTCATGGCCTACCAAACCTCCGGAGCCAGCGAAACAATTTTAGTGTACTTGCGGTCGCGTAGCTCACGCGCTACCGGACCGAACACGCGCGTACCCACCGGTTCCCCCGCATCGTTAATCAACACCGCCGCATTATCGTCAAAGCGGATGTACGTGCCATCCTTGCGCCGCGCTTCCTTACGCATGCGCACAACCACAGCTTTCACTACCGTTCCCTGCTTGACCGGGCTTTCCGGCGTGGCTTCTTTTACCGACGCAGTAATCACGTCGCCCAAGCCGGCTTTCAAGCCCGCGTCGCCGCCGAGCGGCAAAATGCACATCAGCTTTCGTGCGCCGGAATTGTCGGCTACCGTCAGCCAGGTTCGCATCATGATCATTGGTCTGCTCCCCTGTCCCTGTTTACTCGGCTGACGCGTTTCGCGTCAGCACTTCTTTAAGCCGCCAGCGCTTCAATTTCGATAGCGGCCGCGATGCCACGATGCGCACGGTGTCGCCGGTCTTGGCCTGGCGCGTTTCATCATGCGCGTAAAACTTTTTCGAAATTCGCACTACCCGGCGATATTTCGGATGCTGCACCAGACGCTGCACTTCCACCACGATGGTCTTTTCCATCTTGGCGCTGGTTACTTTGCCGGTGAGGATGGTGCGCTCTCCGCGCTCATCCGCCGGAGCGGTTTGTGTTTCGGTGGTCATTAGGCCTTCCCTGTCTTTTTCTTACTGGTGCCTTTATCTTTTTTAGCTGGCTTTTCGTCAGCCGATTCTTTGGCCTTAACCTTCGGACGCGCCGCGGGCTTTTCCTGCGCCGGTTTTGCGTGCCCCGCGTTCTGTTCACCTGCTGCGCCGTTCAACTCTTGCGCGCGCAAATGGGTTTTTACCCGGGCCAGATCTTTTTTGGCGTCGCGCAAACGCTTGAGCGCTTCCGCTTGCCCAGTGGACAGCTGAAACCGCAGCCGGAAAATCTGCTCGGTCAATTCCTTTTCCTGCGCGTGTAATTCATCACGGCCGGATTCGCGAATCTTTTCAATGCGCCGCGGCATATTAAAAGCTCCCCGCGCGTGAAACAAACTTCGTGGGAATAGGTAGTTTATGCGCCGCCAGGGTCATGGCTTCTTTGGCGGTGGCTTCGTCCACGCCCGCCATCTCAAACATGATGCGTCCCGGCTTAACCACGGCTACCCACTTTTCCGGAGCGCCTTTTCCTTTGCCCATGCGCGTTTCCGCTGGCTTCTTGGTGAATGGCTTATCCGGAAAAATACGGATCCACAATTTTCCACCGCGCTTAATAAATCGGGAAATGGCCACGCGCGAAGCTTCAATCTGGCGGTCAGTAATCCACGCGCATTCCAGCGCCTTCAAACCATATTCGCCAAACGCCAAGTCACTGCCGCGCCACGCTTTGCCGGTGCGCCGTCCGCGCATTTGCTTTCTGTACTTCACCTTCTTGGGCATCAACATCGCTATGTTCTCGCTTCCGTAATCCCGTTAAAATTCGTTACGCTGCTATTTCCGCACTCGTAGTTCTGACACAAAAATTAATTGTTATGCTGCGGCAATCGTTTCGCGTTCTTTCTGCACCTTGGAAGCCCGCTTCGGAACGTTTTCGCCTTGATAGACCCAGCATTTCACGCCGATCACGCCGTACGTGGTGTTGGCTCGCGCCATTCCGAAATCAATGTCCGCACGCAGCGTCTGCAACGGCAAGCGCCCTTGCAAATACCACTCTTTACGAGCGATTTCCGCGCCATTCAACCGTCCTGCCACGCGGACCTTGATGCCTTTGCAGCCAAAACGTAGCGCCGAATCCACGGCTTTGCGCATGGCGCGCCGGAAAGCCACGCGCTTTTCGAGTTGCAACGCGATGGACTCCGCCACCAGTTGAGCATCCAGCTCCGGACGATGCACTTCCTGAATATCGATGTGCACTTCGCGCTTGGTGCGCTTCTGCACATCCTGCTTCAGCTTGTCGATTTCCGCGCCTTTGCGTCCGATGATGATTCCGGGACGCGCAGTGTATATGCTGTCTCTTATACACA
>CAXMLS010000630.1:0-2197 GCA_964194235.1 uncultured bacterium
TCTACACGGCCAAAATCGGACGCTTACGTTTGACTCACTGGGATGTATTGACCTCAGTGCTCGAGCGGCCCTTTCGAATTGACATTAAGAAACCAGGGGCCGTGCTGGTTCTTGATCTCATCCAGTCGCACGACGCAATTCGTGGGGATTCGGACGCATTCATTTCATCTTCTGCTTCGCTCGGCCAGCACTATACCTATGCTTCACCGAGAACCGCACAGGAATTCAGAGACGTGCTCACAAGTACCATTCCTAGCATCGTTGTGCTTGATGCTCACGGCAACTACGACCGGACGGAAGACAAGTTATTCATCAATCTGAAAGGGACTCTTGTACTTCATGACTTATTGGGCGATTTAATTCTCCCCCCCACATGGATGCTTTCTGCTTGCGAAACTTCGGTCGTCGGCGCGATCAGGGGATGTTTTGTTCGTAGGCTTATGGCTCACGGCGCAGTGTGCGTAGTTGCAACGTTGAGCCGTATCCGACGCCTGCTTACCGAAATCCTTAACCCTGTCATAGCTACCTCGCATCGAACATTGGAGGAGTATTCTTTGTCACCCAGGCTACGACAGCTTTGGCATGCGACCCGCTGCTTCCGCTGTTTCGCAGGGCGGCTCGAGACACAGATGTGAAACACCGCCTAGCTCACGTCCTCTCGGATTTCTTTAGCTGGGTATCTGGGCAAACGATTGACATCCGAAAATTCCGCACCGACGTGGCCCTCTTCCTCAATCAGCGAATGGAGAAACACGGTCTCATTGCCTTGCAGCAGGCCGCATTGCAGGGAGGCCTTGTTCGCCCAGAGACACTCCTCTTCACGTGTTTCGGCGTACCAAGGCACATCAGCATCGAATAGTCGCGCATGGCGGAACGATTGTTCTCGCTGTCGATCTCGGAATCCGGCTGTCACCCGTGCCGCTGGAAATAAACGCAGAACCGGATGATCCGCCTAATCTGCACCGTTTTGCCCCCGTGTGTTTTTGTTAAGTGTCCATCCATCAGAAAGATGGATGGTAGGGGCAGTGGGGATCGAACCCAGGCCCCCACATTGAAAGGACGTAAGTTACTGATTTTGCATAACGCCAAAAAGGCTAAAAACGCTTAAATTGCCCAATGCGGTACATGGCGGGTACACGGTGCTATGTTTCGGCAAGCGCTGCGGTCATCTCCACAACGGGGACACATCGAGAAGCGTTTGTCACGCCGGAATTATAGCCGACCCTCGTTTGCGATCTATTAGCGCATCTATTAATTAATGAACTGGGAAGCGGTATTAAGTAGGTTACGATATATTTGGAATTAATAACAAACCGTTGTTAATTAAAATAGTACTTGCACTTACCTCTATACCAGAATAAAGTTTGCTCTCGTTTCAGAAGTCCTGCCACGCCCAGCCCGGACGCAACTGCTAAACGTTTTGATCTTAGGTTGTTGCTAATCGCGTATAAAAGCTTCAGTGCCCCAGTCACTAACTGTGGGCCATCTTGTGCGATCGGGTATCAATCAAAAAGGAGTTCCAATGAAGAGAGTAATCACCCTCCTGTTTTGTCTGGGAACGATCTTGGGCGCGAATACGCACGCCCAATCGTTCAACCAACTAGCATCTGACACATTCGTGCGGGCCAATCAAAATCCACTGGCTGGCAATTGGAGTCGAGCCCTGGGAGCCACGACAGATGCGCAGATTGTGAGCAATATGGTTGAGAATGCCACTGCCAACGCAACGGCTACGGATTACTATAACGCGGTAAGCTGGCCGAACGATCAGTATTCGGAAATCGTGGCACAGGCCGACAGCGCCGGTTCAATCGGCAATATGATGGCCGCGGTTCGCATGAGCACGACGGTCAACACCATGTACTACGGCGGGGCCACGAATGGCTCTTTTGGATCGTCCGTAACCTTTCAAATCAAGAAACGAGTCGCAAGCGCGATAACCGGTTTGGCAACGGGCACGCACGCCTACGCCGTCGGTGACGTTATTCGGATTGCCGTACAGGGAACCGCTCTAACGCTGTATCTGAATGGTACGCCGCTTTTGACAGCGACGGATTCATCCATCACATCCGGTCGGGCAGGATTCATGATTCAGACCGATGCGAATGCCGCTGATGTACGCTTCAACAACTGGGCCGGCGGGTCGATTACCGGTAGCGGGCCACAGGTCTACATTACTCCTGTCTCTTATACACAT
>CAXMLS010000631.1:0-7596 GCA_964194235.1 uncultured bacterium
GATGTGTATAAGAGACAGCTCTAGCATCTGGCCACGGAACGCGGGAGGCTCGATTGATCAAGCTGGACATCGTAAACGCCGTTGTAACCAAAACAAATATCAGCCGCACGAAAGCCGAGCAGGCGGTGGAAGCAGTTTTCGAATCGCTGAAGACTGCCCTCGGGCGTGGACAGCGCATAGAATTGCGGCGCTTTGGCGTGTTCAGCGTGAAACCGCGAAAGACCGGCATCGGACGAAATCCGCGGACCGGAGAAGAAGTCAGCATCCCTCCCGGAAAAGCGGTGCGCTTCAAGCCCGGTAAAGAACTCCAGGGACTGGAAGGCGCCAAGCCATCCGAGTAGTCACGCGAAAATAATTATTTGCGAAATAATGTTTATAACCGCGATTGCGACACCACCGTCGCACGAAGTAGCGCGACCATCGCAACTGTGCTGTACTCTTAATTGTTCACTTCCCAGGCTCTGCGACCATTCGTGGCTACGCGATTTTCAGAAAGCATCACGCAACCCGTGCCCTCAACGCCTGACTGGCGGGCCATTCCCGCCGCACGTTGGGATTACGTCGCGCCACCGCCGCGTCCTTCTCGTAAAAGTTTAGCGCTTGCCGCATTGCTGTTTTTTCTGACGCTGTGCACCTCCCTGATCGCCGGCGCGCAATTCTCCGTGGCCTTTGCGAATAACGAGTCGGTCTCCGTAGACGAATTTTTTCGAGCCTTCACGCTGATCTACCGACACCCAGCCGCGCTGGTCAGCGGACTTCCCTTCGCCATTACCTTGCTCACCATCCTGCTGGCTCACGAGCTGGGACACTTCTTCGCGTGCCGTCATCACCACATTCGCACGAGCTATCCGTTTTTTATTCCTGCTCCCACGCTGATCGGCACGTTCGGCGCATTTATTCTGTTGCGCTCTCCGATGCGCAACACGCGCGCGCTTTTCGATGTGGGAGCTTCGGGCCCGTTCGTGGGATTTCTGTTCGCGGTTCCTGCGCTGCTATTCGGAGTAGCAAGCGCGAAGATTGTTCCCGGCCTCAGCGATCCAGCGAATTCCGATGTGGTGTTCGGAGTTCCGTTGATCCTGCATTTTTTTGCGTCCATCATTCATCCGGGCGTGCCGGTCGAAAACCTTCTCATTCATCCAGTAGGCCGCGCCGCCTGGGTTGGGCTTTTCGCCACCTCGTTGAACCTTCTGCCTGCGGGACAACTCGATGGCGGCCACATTTTGCGCTCTGTAAGTGCTCGCACTCATCGCCTCGTTTCCACTATTCTGCCGGCCATGCTGCTGTTGTTAGGGTTTTTTCGCCACTGGACCGGCTGGTATATCTGGGCCGCACTTCTTTTTGGGTTGCGTTTTCTGCGCAGCGCGCCCATCTATGACTCCACGCCTCTCGATCCAGATCGTCGTTTCGCGGCCATACTGGCTCTGCTGATATTTTTGTTGTGCTTTATGCCCGCGCCTATCGTGAATCTGTGACGTTGTTGCACGCTGCAACCGTTAATCAGTTGAAGTTCCCGTTGATCGCTTTTAAAGTGCACTCATCGTGCTTCGCTAACGTTTATAGCCCATAGCCAACCATGCCGCCACTCGTTCGAACTCTTCGCCTCCGTGATCTCTTGTTTCTTTTCATCGGCTCCGTAATTGGCTCAGGAATTTTTCTTACTCCTGGACTGGTTCTGCGCCTCGTGAATGGCTCCGTGGGATTGTCGCTGCTGGTCTGGCTGGTTGGCGGCATTCTGTCGCTGCTCGGCGCGCTCACGTACGCCGAGCTTGCCGCAGCCAATCCGGAAGCGGGTGGATTGTATTGCTACATTCGCGATGGCTTCGGGTGCGTCCCAGCGTTTCTTTATGGTTGGTCCCTCTTCCTGATTATTGCCAGCGCCACCATCGCCGCCCTCGCGCACGCCTTCACGCGTTACCTGGCGGAGATTATTCCGCTTTCACCGCTCGCTTCAAATATCGTGGCCGTACTGATGATTGCCGTGGTCACCGCCGTGAACGTGTGGGGCACGCGTAAAAGTTCCGACCTGCAGAATTGGACCACGTTCGCGAAAGTCGGCATCGTCGTGATTCTAAGCGCCGTGTTGCTATCCATGGGCCGTCACGCCGGGGAGTTGCCGCGCGCGCTGGGCACCTCGCAGCATGGTTTTTCTCTGGCCTCCAACTTTGGGCTCGCCATGATTGCCGTGCTCTGGGCCTACGAAGGATGGCAATTCGGCACCTACAGCGCGGGAGAAGTTTTGCAGCCGCAAAAATCTTTCCCGCGCGCTTTTTTGCTCGGTTCGCTTTTCACGATGGTCCTTTACCTGATTGCGGTTGTCGCCTATCTCGTGGCGCTTGGTCCTGCGGCTGCAACCCTTAGCGACGCGATTGCCGCGAATGCCATTGCTGCCGTGCTTGGACCGTGGGCTGGAAAAATCGTGGCGGTGACGATTTTAATTTCTACCTTCAGCGCCACCAACAGCGTGGTGCTTACCGCCCCGCGCGTTTTTTATGCCATGGCGAACGACAAACTTTTTTTTAAGAAACTGGCGGAGGTCCATCCACGTTTCCAGACCCCCGCGGCCGCGATTGTGGCGCTGGGTGTGTGGTCGGCCGTGCTTTCCTGCGCCGGGAAATTCGCGGAACTGGCCGGCGGCGCAATTTTTATCGGCTGGATTTTTTACGGTCTCGGGGCCGCGGCTATTTTCCCGATTCGGCGCGCTTCCAAAGGCGTGCCGATTCCGTACCGTGTACCCGGGTATCCGTGGACTCCGCTGATTTTTATCATCGTTGCGGCGGCCATCGTCGGGAATGCGATTTACCTGGCGTTAAGCGATCCGCAGCAATTCCGCTTTCTGGCGGCCGCCATTGGCATTCTTTTACTCGGGCTGCCCGCGTATTATTTCTGGCGAAAGAAATTGCCCTCGCACTAATTTCCTTTTTTCGCGAACCGTGCTTTTCACATCAGGCTTAACGGATCCATATCCACCAGCACAGCGGCATCGGGAATTTCTTTGGCGTCGCAATGCTCCAAAGCTCCAGTCAACAGCTTGGTAAGCACGGAACGCTTCGGCGATTTCAACAGGAACTGAAAGCGATATTCCTTCTTCAATCGAGCCAGCGGCGCGGTGGCCGGGCCCAGGATTCGCACGCCTTTACCGTTGTGCGGAGAAAAATATTCGGAAAGCTGTCGCGCCCACCGAATCGCTTTTTCCAAATTTGTGTCGCGCACAATCACGTTTGCCAGCGACGTAAACGGCGGGTACGCCATGGCCTGGCGGAAATTCATCTCGCGTTCAAAAAACGCCAGGTAATCCTGCTTCACGGCATCCTGAATGGCGTAATGCTCGGGATAAAACGTTTGAATCAGGACCCGTCCATGCAGCTCCCCACGCCCCGCGCGTCCGGCGACCTGCGTTAGCAACTGGAAGGTGCGTTCGGCGGCGCGAAAATCCGGCAAGCTGAGCATCGAGTCCGCTGAAATCACTCCGACAAGCGTCACGCGCTGAAAATCGTGGCCCTTCGCGAGCATTTGCGTCCCGACCAGAATATCCAGCGCGCCTCCTGCGAATGCGCCCAGCGTTTCCTGATATTGCCGCTTAGTTCGCGTGGTGTCGCGATCCACACGCGCCACGCGCGCCGACGGAAATTCCTCGCGAAGTCTTTCTTCCAGATGCTCCGAACCTTCGCCGAAAAAATAAATATATTTCGAATCGCACTTCGGGCATTGCTTCGGCACGCTGGCGATGGATCCGCAATAATGGCACTCCAGGCGATTGCGATTCTTGTGATAGGTCATGGAAATGCTGCAGTTGGCGCACTGCACCGAAGCTCCGCAACTGCGGCA
The DNA here is from genome assembly GCA_964194235.1 of uncultured bacterium. GTDB lineage: Bacteria > Acidobacteriota > Terriglobia > Acidiferrales > UBA7541 > Acidiferrum. Next base: position 3,826 of record CAXMLS010000631.1, read on the forward strand.
CAGCACGGACCAGGAATATCCCCGCCGGTTGATGAGAATCAGCGCTTGCGTGCCGGATGCCAGGCATTCTTGAATTCCGGCATGGAGCGTTGCGGAGATGGAGCTGGATTGATGGGTCTGCTGAAATTCCTCGCGCAGGTCGACAATCTCGACGTTGGCCAGCGCGCGATTTTCCACACGCGACGCAATCGTCAGCAATTCGTATTTTCCGTTTTTCGCGTGATGGTAACTTTCAAGCGAAGGAGTCGCTGAACCCAGCAGTGCCAGTGCGTTTCCCATTTTTGCGCGCACGATCGCCACGTCGCGTCCGTGATAGCGCGGCGTTTCTTCCTGCTTGTAGCTGTTTTCCTGCTCTTCGTCGACGATAATCAGCCCGAGGCGTTCGAGTGGCGCGAACACCGCCGAACGCGTCCCCACCACCACGCGAGCGTCGCCATTCCGCACGCGCCACCATTCGCGCGCGCGCTCCACATCGCTAAGTGCCGAGTGCAAAACCGCAACGCCTTCGAAGCGCGCACCAAACCACGCGCGGCATTGCCGTCCGATCCACAGCGTTAATGCAATTTCCGGCACCAGCACCAGCGCGGTTTTCTGCCGCGCCAGCGTCTCTTGCACCGCGCGCAAATATACTTCCGTCTTGCCGCTACCCGTGACGCCATGCAGTAGCTGCACGCCGAATTCGCCCAGCTCGAATCGCGAACGAATGCGTTTCAATGCGATCTCTTGCTCGGAATTCAGTTCATGCGCGGGAGGAGAATAGCCAATATCGAACGGATCTTCCGCGGGATCGATCGGCTCTTCCCAACTGTCCAACAAGCCGTCAGCCAGCATGCGGTCCACCATGCCACGCGATACGCTGGCTAGTGCCAGCAACTGCGAAATCGGCAGCGGACCCCGTTCGATTTGCAAAAGTTCTTTTACGCGACTTAACTTTTCTTGAAAATCTTTCGGGTAGGGCCGCGCGCGCTTTTGTTTTGCCGGTGGCTGAGCTTTCTCATCTTGCGACTCGCTATTTTCCGACGGACTGGCCGGTTGCTCCGCCCCTGCATTTGTCCACGCGCTTCTCCATGCAACGATTAGTTGGGTCTTTTGCTTTCGAGTAAGCATGCTTTCGCGAATCTCGATAAGCCCGCGCCGGTTCATCCGTTGTATTTGCACGCTACCGACGCCTGACTTTGCAAGCGAAGCAGCAGGCAGCACACCATTCTTGGCGAGTAATCTTGCAAGAAGCGCGATTTCTTCGTTTCGAAATTCCTCGCCAAGCGCGATCGCATTCTCGTTGACCAACTGCTGGCCAGCGTCGGTGATTGCGATTTGCTGTTGCGCGCGCAACTCCGTCGCCGGCGGCAGCATGGCGCGGAAAACTTCGCCAACCGGCGCAAGGTAGTAATTGGAAATCCAGTGCCCAAGGTCCAGCAGCGCGGGAGTTAAAGCTGGAATCAGGTCCAGGACTTTAGTGATGTCGCGTATTTTTGTTTTTTCCGGAACCGCATTTGTGAAGTCCACCACCACGCCAACCATGGCTTTTTTACGGAAGGGCACCAGCACGCGGCTGCCGGCCTGCACAGCTCCGCGCAAAGCTTCTGGGATGGCATACGTGAATGTGGTGCGCAGCGGCACCGGCAACGCCACGTTGCAAAAGCGTTCGTTCATGTCGCCGTGTAGTTTAGCAGCACGTGGAAGCCGGGATGACGAAGTCGAATCGATACGAGGGCTTACTTCAGTTGAGTGCGCGGCCAAGCGAATATCCGGGGCACACTAGCGGCTGATCAAAATAATTCCGGCGAAAATGGTGGCGATACCCACCCACTGCCACTTCGCCACGTGTTCTTTTAAAACAATCGCGGCCAGCGCCACCGTCACGGCGCCGTACAACGAACCGAGAACGCTAACCACCGCGACCTGCTCCATCTGCATACCGCGATTGCTTAAAACAAACGCGCTGGTGTCCAGCAGGCCCATGCCCCAAACAAACCCGCGAACACGTCCGCGCGGCAATCCGATCGGCTGCTTCGCGATCAGCAGGATCGCCATGGTTAAGACCACCGATGTCAGTCGAATCATCCACACCGTTTGCGGCGCGCCCACGCGCGGCACGATGCGATTTCCGAGCAGCCAGAAAAGCACGCCGAATCCCACCGCGGAGCACAACGCCCATCCCAGACCTTTGCCGCTGCGCGCATGCCCTTCGGCATCGTCTTTATCGGGAACTTTTTCTCCGCGTGCGACCAGCACGACGCCCAGAAGCGTGCAGACGATTCCCGCGCCGCGCACCGCGGTGAGATGCTCGCCCGTTAAAAGCGACAGAGTAACGGTCAAGGCCGGATAACTTGCGGACAGCGGCGCGACCACCGCCATTTTCCCGATTTCAAAAGAACGATATAGCGATAACGTGGAAAATGCGTTGATGCAACCCGCTAATCCTCCCCAGGCCCACGGCTGCCATCCCGAGCCGTCATGCAGGTGGCCCCAGCCGCCAAGAACCGGCAGACAAATGCTCAGCAACACCAATCCCGTCGCCTGCATATAAAACATGGTGCGAAGTGTGCCGATGCGGTGAGTGGCGAAGCGCGCGATAAAATCCGCGCCGCCCCAGGTGAGGGCCGTGAGCAGCCCCAGGAGAATTCCCATCGAATTAGTTTCTCATCGCGGACGCCCGTTGGAACTGGCGTGCATCGATCTCTTCATTTTTTGCTGAATGAAAATTTGTTTCGCGCGTCACGCCTGAGCCGGCTTCGCCTTGCGAATTTCCAGTCCCAGCTCGACCATGACCTTCTGAAGATCCTTCCACACTTCGCTTTTTGCCGCGGGATTGCGCAGCAAATACGCGGGATGATACGTAGGCATCAATTTTCTTCCACGAAACTCCAGCCATTGCCCGCGAAGCCCGGAGATTCCGCGCGTGGTTTCCAGAATTGTTTGCGACGCGATACTCCCCAGCGTGACGATCACTTGCGGCGCAATCAAATCAATCTGGCGAATCAGAAATGGCGAGCATGCCGCGACTTCATCTCTTTCCGGCGCGCGATTTTCCGGCGGCCGGCACTTCACCACGTTGCAGATGTACACGTCGCTGCGCTTTAACCCCATGGCTTCGATCATTTGCGTCAGCAGTTTTCCGGCGCGCCCCACGAAGGGCAAGCCCTGCAGGTCTTCGTCGCGACCGGGGCCTTCGCCGATAAAGAGCAATTTAGCGTGGGGATTGCCGTCGCCGAAAACAATTTTTGTACGCCCTTTGTGCAGCTTGCAACGAATGCAGTCGCCGATGTCCTCGCGAATGGTGAGCAACGTTCCTTCGCCAATCTTGGGAATGGAGGTGATGAGCGCGGGGGCTTCGGACGGCGTCGCGGGTAGCGGTGTGGAATTTTTAAGTGCGCGCGAACTTGGTGCCGCTGCCTTCGACTCGGTCTTAGGGATGATGTCTCCTTGAAGAGTCATAGTAACCGCGCTGTCAGGCTCACTAATGCCGTTTTCAAAATTTTGACGCGTCGAAGAAACGCGATGGCGGAAAAATTCCTTGATGCCCACGTCCTCGTAAAAACGCAGCCGCTCTGCCAGTTTTTCTTGAAGTTTTTCGGGAAGCCGATCAGTCATGAGGAATCAAACTACCGATAGCCGCGTCGAGTGGCTGCTTCGCATTGGGCCGCGCAAGCGCACGATTTCATCCAGAATCCGCTGCGCAACGTCGGCCTTGCTCATTTTTGATAAAGCCAGGTCCCGGCCATCGCGCGAGAACACAGTAACAATATTGGCTGTCTCTTATACACATCT
>CAXMLS010000632.1:0-2251 GCA_964194235.1 uncultured bacterium
ATATAGTGCGATGCGTCTCCGGAGGCCGCGGCCTTCTGGCTGACGCCATTTTCTCCGTGAATAACGGGCGCCTTCTCTGGATAAAGAGTAATTCTCAGGTCAAAGTTGTTTGCAGTTGCTTGCAGAAGTTGATTGGAGTCCTTCCACTGGACTTGCCAATTGCCATTCCAGATACGCTGACTTGCTTCGTCGATGCCGGCAATGCCCGGTCCGGCACGGTTGGTGCGCTCAATATGATAAAAGCGCCCGCCGCTCAGATCGCTGAGTGCAAGATGCGCGAGGTAGAGATCGTGGATATCCCAATTGGAGTTACGCGAAGCTTCACGATCAATTGCCTGGCGGAAAAAAGTCAGTTCGAAACCGAATCGGTGTCCGTCCGGGGATTGCAGATTTCCGGTGTAGTACCACCATTCAGTTTGAAAGTCCGGGTGATTGAAGTGATCGTGGGGAAAAGAATAACGGTAACCGGGGATCGCGAGGCGGTAGTGTTCGTTGGTTTGCCCGGAAGAAAAAATTAAAAATAGAAAACACAGCGAACACAAAAATATCAGCGATCGGACGGCGATTCTGCGTCTGCGAGCAGCAGGACAAGCGACATCATCCCGCTCGCGACGAATCGCTATCCTCCAATTAATCTTCATGGATAACCTCGAGGGGATTCAGGCGTACGGCGATCTTGGCGGGATAGAGTCCTGAAAGCACGGTGGAGGCAAACACAAAGGTAAGCGCACCAAGCACGATGGCAACCGGCCAATGAAAACGGATAGTCCAGCCAAAAGATTGCTTGTTGATGACGAAAATTAAAATAAGTGAGAGGAAATAGCCAAGAGTTGCGCCTGCGATATTCGCCAGCAAGCCCAGCAGGCTGGCTTCGACAAGGATGAGCTTGCGAACCTGCGAAGAGGAAGCGCCGAGAAATCGAAGCAGTCCCAGCTCACGGCGGCGATCGATGACCAGAGCGAGCAGGGCACCGGCGATTCCCATAACCGCAACAATCACGGCAACCGCTTCGAGCGCGTAGGTGATCACGAAGGTGCGGTCAAAGATTCGAACCGCTTCGCCGCGAATTTCGCGATCGGAAAAAAGCAGCAGGCGATGACTCGCTGTGGCCCGCACAATTTCGGAACGTACTGTTTCGATATTTGCGGTTGGAGCAACGTAGACTGCCAGATTGGACGGAGCCGGATCGCTGAGGTAGCGGAGCATGACGCTACGGTCCATGAGGATCTCGCCGCGTTCGCTGGAATAATCGTAATAAATATCGGCGATACGAAAATTGGCGCGAACTGCGCCCAACGGAAGAATGATGGTGTCGCCGGTTTTTGCGTTCTGCTTGTAGGCGAAGGGCTCGCTCACGACCACATTGTTGCCTTCGCGAAGCTCGCCGAAAACTTTGGCGGCCGGAAGGCCAGAGAAAAAATCTGAGCGCAGGCGCATCCCATAATTGGAAAGATCCACTCCACCGAGCGTGACCGGGCGTCCGTTGTAAACGATTTCGTAAGCGCGCAAGCGATCAATGGCTGCGACGCCGGGGAGTTTCGCGATAGTTTCGGCAACGTCCGGGGAAATCGTGGGATGACGATCAGTGGCCGGTTCGCCCGCGGGGCGAATGTACAAGTCCGCGGGAAGCTGTTCTTCCATCCAGGCGATGACCGTTTCGCGAAAGCTGCCGACCATGATGCCGACGGAGACCATCATGGCGATGGCCGTGGCCAGCGCCGTGACCAGCACAGAAGTACGCCGTAGCGAGCCGCCAAGCGTGCGGGAAGCGAGTAGCGCCTCCGGCCCGATTCTTCGTCCGAGCCATGCAGATGAGACGCGCATGACTCCGGCGACAAATGGTGGAATGGCCAGCGCACACGCTGCAATCAGAAAAACCGCGGCAAGATAGCCGAAGAGCGGTTTACCAGAAATCGCTGGAGCATAGGAAAGTGCAGCGGCTAAAACCGCGAAAAGCAATGCGAGCACACCATCCCGAGATTTGTGGACACGAGTTTCGTACTCACGTTGAGCGCGAGCCATGGCCTGCACCGGCGGGACACGAGACGCTTCGCGCGCAGGTGAACCTGCAGAGACGACTGTCACACCAATACCGACAATAAACGCAATAACGACTGACGCCGGCGAGAGCTCGATAGCGCCTGGACGGCTGCTGACATAGAGAGATTGCACGGTCACGCCCATGAGCTTGACGGCACCGATGGCCATAAATCGGCCGAGGGGCAAGCCGATAATCGCGCCGGCTAATCCC
>CAXMLS010000633.1:0-1912 GCA_964194235.1 uncultured bacterium
GAGCCGGTCCGAGCGATTACCGACGCCAACTTGCAGGGCAAAAGAGCCGTGGGGACCATGAGCGAGGACGAACGAAAGCTGTTTACAGCGGTAACAGCCCTGCTTAAGGCTTTGGGAACCCGAGACAAACTAGCGATCGCGGCCGCCCGCCGCGGTGTAGCCGAAGCACTGTTAATTAAGCAAGCAGAAGACAAGAAATTGGGGTTCACTCCCGCGCGAGATGATGACTTGGACTTCGGCCGCAAACTTCTGCCAGTTTTCGGCCTTAAGGAGGGCCAGGAGAAAGAGGCGCTTCAACGGTACAGTGGCTATCGGAGGGGACCCAGGGCAGAAGCGGACGATTGCTGGTTACTATCGCAGCTAATATCCGAAGAACTCCAAGGGGTGCGCTTGGTGCTTTGGTGGTCTGGAAAGGAATTTCGCCCTGCATTGTATTGCCAGCAGCCTAAAGCCGCTCTTTACACTTTCATTTTAATGAAGGTGATCGCCGGGTATGGTTGGGGGGTTTGTCCATCTTGCGGGCAGTTCTTTATTCAAAGACGATTAGATCAAAAATATTGCACCATTGCTCACCGCGAAGCACACCGTGTAGCTCGATGGAGGGCGGGGAAGGTCTTCCGGTCGAAAAAGAAAGGTTATGTACATGGCACTCGTAAAGCGCGGTAAGACTTGGCACACACATTTTTTCGTTGATGGGCACAGGTTTCGGCAGTCGCTCGGCACGAATGACTGGCGTGTCGCACAGGCGCGGGAAAAGGAACTGATAACACAAGCGACTCAAGGCAGTCTGGACGCGTCGCATCATGGGTTCGCCAAGCTGGCTTTTACAGGCGCCGCGGAAAGCTATTTCAACGGGCGCAAGCTGGAATTGAGCGAATCCAGCCGGAAGAAAGAGCGGCAGCTTCTGGTCAGACCTTGCGAATTCTTTCAGCAGAAGTGTCTGTCTAAAATCACATCGGAAGATGTGCTGAGGTTCAGGGAGTGGCGAAGTAAGAGCGGCGTAGGCCCCGCCGTCATCAACATGGAAGTTGGTGTGATACGACGGATGTTGAAGCGCGCAAGGCGCTGGAATCTGATAGGCGCTGATATTCAGCCGCTAAAAGAGCCGCGCTCTATCGGACGGGCACTCACCGTCGAAGAAAAGCTCAGATTGTTGCGCAGCCGGCCAAAATGCGGATTGGCAGCGTGCCGAGGCTGCGATGTCCCTTGCGCTCTGCACGACAATGCGCGGATGCGAACTCAAAAGGCTACAGTGGCGGGACATCGATTTGCTGAATCGGATGATCTTGATTCGGACGAGCAAGACGGAAGCGGGAGAAAGGTTGATTCCGATGAACGACGAAACTCTCGAAATCACAATGCGCCTACGGGAACGCGCAAAGCGCTTTAACGCATCCGAACCGCGTCATTTTGTGTTCCCCGCCTGTGAGCACGGCCATGTTGACCCCACGCGGAACCAAGCGAGCTTTAGAACCGCTTGGCGCAATTTGACCAGAGCGATTCCGTGCGGAGTGTGCGAAAAATTACAAAGACCGGGAGAAACTTGTACCAACGTGGCTTGTAAAGCCGACATTCGAGGCCTCAAGAGTCCACTCGCGGGACTGCGGTTTCACGATCTGAGACACCACGCCATCACGGAGCTTGCCGAGTCCCAAGTCTCCGATCAAACGATCATGGCCATCGCGGGTCACGTTAGCCAAAAGATGCTTGCCCGTTATTCGCATGTGAGGAGCACGGCTAGGCGCCAGGCAGTTGCGGTACTCTCCGGGAAACCGACAGGCACGTGGTTCAAAGCGGACAGAAGCTCTGGTTACGACACAAACGACGACACAATATCGGAGGAGACCGAAGCACTCAGCGCGGAAGTGATTGAAAATATGGTAGGCCCGTGGGGACTCGAACCCCAGACCTC
>CAXMLS010000634.1:0-2541 GCA_964194235.1 uncultured bacterium
GACATCACGTTGAGCACCTGAAATTCCGGCGGGTAGGAATGATACCGGCGCGGCATTCCGAGATAACCAAGAATAAATTGCGGGAAAAAAGTCAGATTGAAGCCGAAAAATAAAATTACCGCCGCAATGCGCGCAAGGAATTCGGGATAGAGCTTGCCGGTAATTTTCGGCCACCAGAAATGCAGACCTCCAACATAACCCATCACCGCTCCGCCGACCATGATGTAGTGGAAGTGGGCCACAACGAAGTAGGTGTCGTGAAGATGAATGTCCAAGCCGAGGCACGCCAGGAACAGACCCGTCAATCCGCCGACCAGGAAAAGCCCGATGAAGCCGAGGGCATACAGCATCGGAGTGTCGTAGGAAATCGAGCCTTTGTATAGCGTGGAGGTCCAGTTAAAAACTTTTACCGCCGAAGGAATGGCCACCAGGTAGCTGAGGAACGAAAAAGCCAGCGCGGCGTAGACGGACTCACCGGTGAGGAACATGTGGTGGGCCCAGACGAAAAACCCGATCACCGCAATGGCGATACTGGAGCCCGCGATGAAGGAATATCCGAAGATGGGTTTGCGCGCAAACGTGGGAATGATTTCGCTTATTACTCCCATGGCCGGAAGAATCATGATGTACACGGCAGGATGGGAATAGAACCAGAAGAGATGCTGGAAAAGTATGGGATCGCCGCCCAGTGCCGGGTTGAAAAAGCCGAGGTGAAACATCCGCTCGAGGCCCACAAGCAGCAGCGTGATGGCGATTACCGGAGTGCCCAGAATAAAGATGATGCTGGTGGCGTACTGAGCCCAGATAAATAGCGGCAGCCGGAACCACGTCATGCCCGGAGCGCGCATGGTGTGAATGGTGACGACGAAGTTCAGCCCGGTAAGGATGGACGAAAAACCATTTATGAAAATACCCAATACCGCGGGAGTGACAGCGGAATTGGAATAGACGCTGCTGAGCGGAGTGTAGAACGTCCAGCCGGTATCCAGACCGCCGGTGGAAAACGAATACAGAACGAAGCTGCCGCCGACGAGGTAAATGTACCAGCTCAGCAGGTTGATTTTGGGAAACGCCAGATCCTTCGCGCCAATCATCAGCGGAACCAGGAAATTTCCCAGCACCGCGGGAATCGAGGGGATCAGGAAAAAGAAAATCATGGCCACGCCATGCATGGTGAACAGCTTGTTGTAGGTCTCCGGGGTGACCAGAAAGCCCGAAGGGGTCAGCAGGTGGATGCGAATCATGGTGGCAAAAATGCCGCCCACGAAAAAGAAGAACGTCACGGATAGAAGGTAGAGAATCGCAATACGCTTATGGTCGGTAGTAAGCAGCCACGAGCGGATGCCATAGTTGGAATTCAAATAATGTTCGCGAGGTATTTCGTGCACAGCCAGTGTTTTCGTACTCATGCTATTTCTTCCCTGTACCCTGTGTAGCCTGTGCCGGAGCAATGCCCGCGCCGGTGGAAGGCGGAGGTTGCGTCTGCAGAGACTTCACATATGCGAGGAGAGCAAGAATCTGCTCTTCCGTTAATTGGCCCTGGAACGTAGGCATCAGCGGCTGATACCCGGCCACAATTTTGGCGTTCGGTTGCAGAATGGATTCGCGCAGGTAGCCGTCATCGGCAACCACGGTTGAGCCGTCGGCAAGGAGCACTCTCGCTCCATAGACACCGTTCAACGAAGGCGCGCGGCCCTTTCCATCGCTGAGATGGCAGGTGATGCAGGTTTTCTCGGCGAAAAGCTTCTCCCCTGCTGCCGCCGGGTCGGAATTCACGCCGGCAGATCCCGACAACCACGCCGCATAGTCGGCAGGCTCCATAGCGGTAATCCAACCGCCCATAACGGCGTGATTGGTGCCGCAGTATTGCGAGCAGTACAAACGATACCGCCCCGGCTTGCTGGGCCGGAACCACATGATGTTGTAACGGCCCGGCACCACATCCATTTTCACGCGGAAGGCCGGTATGGAGAAATCGTGGATAACGTCTTCGCTGGCCATGATGAGCCGGACGTTGCGCCCAACGGGAACGTGCAGCTCGTTAATTTCTTTCAGCCCGGTAGGCTGCTGGATCTTCCACATCCATTGTTTCCCTATGACGTAAATATCCAGCGCATCGGTGGGCGACCGGCGATAATCAACGTAAACGACACCGCCCCACGCGAACATAAACATCGACAGTATGAGCGGAACGACGATCCAGGCCGTCTCCAGGCGCGTATCGCCATGAATCGCAATGCCGATCTCGCCTACGTGCTTGCGGCGGTACTTAAAGAAAAAAAAGATGATCGCGGCAGTTACAGCCACCGCGAAGAAAAGACAAACGGCGACAATAAACAACATCAGCGCGTCCACGTGGGGCGCGAAGTTGGAGGCTTGCTCCGGAACCATTGGCAATTGCGACTGCACGCTTAGTGTGCTCCTCGTTCATGGTAACTACCGAGCGGTTGGCCGCGCTTGGCAGCACGCTGGCCAGTCTCGCGCCGCCGAAAAATTAAAATGCCCGCCGCCATGGCCAGCACCGTCAAAATTCCGCCCAGG
>CAXMLS010000635.1:0-6162 GCA_964194235.1 uncultured bacterium
TAATTGCCAGCGTGCGGGATTATGCCGCACGAAAGCTGATGCGGGAAGAGAATCTTGCCCTGCCGAGGTGGACACAACTGGTCCTCGCGGTCTCTTGACAGGTCCGTCATGTACTTATATTGTCCGGTTCAATAAGGCCACACGTTATAAACATCTCTCTCCGATTCTAGAGATGTGAGGGAAGCCCACTCTCGCACCCAGTGAGCATGCTTCCAGAACCCGTCCCTGGAGGTTACCGATGTCGTCTCGTCGCGCCTTTCTCTCTCTCGTCTTCTATGTCGGCGCATTCGCGCTTACCTCACGTCCGGTATTTGCCGATGAATGGCAACCGATTACACCGGCGGAGTTGAGCATGACCCGTCTTGCCGAGGCGCCGGGCGCCCCCGCTGTCTACCTGTACCGCCAGGTGGATCGCGACGACGTGAAAAACGTGGAATACAACTATCTACGCATCAAGATCCTTACCGAAGACGGGCGAAAGTTTGCGGACGTGGAAATTCCTTTTTTCAAAGGGAGAGAAGACATCCACGGCATTAAGGCGCGAACCATCCGGCCGGACGGCAGCGTGGTGAATTTTGAAGGCAAGCCCTTCGAAAAAATGATCGTGAAAGCGAAGAACGTGAAATATCTGGCGAAGATGGTCACGCTGCCGGACGTGCAGGTGGGCAGCATTATCGAATATCGCTACGTAAGGCAATTGCAGGAGCATTACGTTTTCGATTCTCAATGGATTTTGAGCGAAGAGCTATTCACCCGGCAGGCGAAGTTTTCGCTGAAACCGAGCACTTATTTCCCGGTGCGCTGGACCTGGCAAGGCTTGCCCTCGGGAACGCAGGCGCCAAAAAACGAAGCGGGCCTGGTGCAGCTGCAGACCAACAACGTTCCGGCGTTCCAGACGGAAGACTATATGCCGCCGGCGAACGAATTGAAGTCCCGCGTCGACTTTGTGTACTCGGAAAATGATGAAATACAGCCTGAGAAATTCTGGAAAAAAGAAGGCAAGAAGCAGAACGAGAGAGTGGAAAGTTTTGTAGGGAAGCGCAAGGCCATGGAGCAGGCGGTCGCGCAAATCGTTTCACCGGGCGACACGCCCGAGGTCAAGCTGCAGAAAATTTATGCGCGGGTGCAGCAAATTCGGAATACCGGTTACGAAGTGGAAAAAACCGAGCAGGAAAAGAAGCGGGACAAAGAAAAAAATATCAATAACGTCGAGGACGTGTGGAAAAACGGCCACGCGACCGGCCGGGAGATTACCTGGCTTTTTCTGGCGCTGGCGCGGGCAGCGGGGCTGGAGGCTTATCCCGTACTGGTGTCTCGCCGCAGCGAATACTTCTTTCATCCCAACTCGATGGATCCTAACCGCCTGAATGACAACGTCGTGCTGGTCAAACTGAATGGCAAAGATTCGTTCTACGATCCGGGAACTGCGTTCACGCCATTCGGAATGTTGCCATGGCAGGAAACCTCGGTGCATGGCTTGCGGCTGGATAAAGACGGCGGCAGTTGGGTCGACACCTACGTGCCGGACAGCACCACTTCGCGGATTTCTCGAAAAGCAGACCTGAAGTTGACGTCCGAAGGTTCGCTGGAAGGCAAGCTCACGGTCACATTTTCGGGGCTCGAGGCGCTGAAGAGAAGGCTTGAAGAGCGGAACGAAGACGAAGCCTCCCGCAAAATATTTATGGAAAATCAGGTGCGCGAGTCGATTCCCACGGGCATCGAAGTGGAGCTTACGAATAAACCTGATTGGACCAGCTCGGCGGTAACGCTTGTGGGCGAATTTGATCTTAAAGTGCCCGGATGGGCTTCCGCGGCCGGACATCGCGCGCTAATTCCTGTCGGACTTTTTGGCGCGCCCGAGAAGCACGTTTTTGAACACGCGTCACGCGTTCACCCCATCTACTTTGAATTTCCCGCCACCAGCGATGACGATGTGAGTATCCAACTGCCGCTGGACTGGAAAGTGAACAGCATGCCGGCAGGGCGCACGGATGAAGGCAGGGTATGCGCGTACAACACAAAAGTGGAAAACAATAACGGCACGCTCCATCTTTCGCGGCGTTTGATGATCGATACCATCACCCTTGAAACTAAATATTATCTGGCGCTGCGGAAATTTTTCCAGGTAGTGAGGACTGGTGATGAACAGCAAATCGTTCTGCAACCTGGCTCGGCTGCGGCGGCCAATTAAGTTACCGCAGGCTCGGACTAGCTGTTCCATCGCGCTCATGCTGATGGTCTGCTCGCTCCTGGGTGTTCGCTCCTCCTCGGCGGCGGACGCTCCAGGCTGGATGCGCAGTCTCGTAAATGCCCCGCTTCCCGTTCATGACGACAAGACGGACGCGGTGCTCCTTTACTCCGAACACATTCTTAGCGTTCAGCCCAACGGTAAAATCAAGGGACTGGATCGCGGCGCTTACAAGATTCTTCGCGTTGGCGGCAAGAGATACGGATTGGTGCGGGTGGACTTCGCGTCCGACACGCGCGTTTCCGGTATCCGCGGATGGTGCATTCCCGCGCAAGGTAAGGATTATGAGGTTAAAGAAAAAGACGCCATCGAAACTTCGCTCTATGGCGTAGCCAACGGCGAACTCGTCAGCGATGTGCGCACCAAGCTTTTGCAAATTCCGGCGTCTGATCCCGGCAACATCGTGGGATACGAGGTCGAACAAGATTTGCGGCCCTACGTTCTGGAAGATGAATGGATGTTTCAAGGGTCCATTCCGACTGTGGAGGCACGCTACACGCTGCAACTTCCGCCAGGCTGGGAATACAAGGCGGCGTGGTTCAACCATGACGAGATCAAACCCGCGTCGATCGGAAATAATCAGTGGCAGTGGGTAGTGAAAGGAGTTCCGGCCGTCAAAGGTGAAAATGAGATGCCGCCATGGCGAGGCGTTGCGTCGCAGATGGTGGTGTCTTTGATTCCGGCGGGCGGCACGCAAAATAGGGGATTTCAAAACTGGGATGACATGGGAAATTGGCAAGCCGGTTTGGCGCGCGGCCGGCGCGACGTGTCTCCGGAGATGAAACAGAAAGTCGCGACGTTGACGGCATCGGCCGCGACGCCGCTGGAAAAGATGCGCGCACTGGCGGCCTTTGTGCAGCGCGAAATTCGCTACGTCGCCATCGAACTGGGAATTGGAGGCTTCCAGCCGCATGCCGCGGCGGAAGTTTTTGCCCATCGTTACGGCGACTGCAAAGATAAAGCCACACTGGTGAGCGCGATGTTCGCGGAGATCGGCGTGGAGTCCTACTACATCATCATTAATTCCGAGCGCGACGCGGTTACTCCCGCGATGCCGCCGCACATCAATATTTTTAACCACGCCGTCTTAGCGATTAAATTGCCGCAGGGAGTTACGGACCCTTCGCTGGTGGCGATCATCAACCATCCCAAACTCGGCAAGTTGCTGATTTTCGATCCGACCGATGAGATGACGCCGTTCGGGCAATTGCGCGGCGCGTTGCAAGCCAATTACGGATTGTTAGTGACGCCTTCGGGAGGAGAATTGACGGAACTGCCGCAACTGCCGGCGTTGTTAAACCGCACGGAGCGCACCGCGAAATTGAAGCTGGATAGCAAGGGCACGCTCAGTGGAGATATCCAGGAAGTTCGCCACGGCGATCCGGCGGTACACCAGCGTTATGTACTGCAGGCAACTTCCAAAGATGCCGATAGAATCAAGCCTATCGAGACGGTGCTGTCGCATTCCCTGGGAACATTTCGCATCACCAAGGCGAGCATCGGAAATCTGGCACAGACAAATTTGCCGTTCGTGTACGACTACTCGCTGGTAGCGGAAAATTACGCCAAGTTGGCTGGCGACCTGCTGTTGGTGCGTCCGCGGGTGATTGGATACGAATCGCGTGATCTGTTGGAGACAAAGGAGCCGCGAAAATATCCGGTGGAATTTGCCGGGCCCTGGCGCAACTCCGATACGTTCGAGATTGCCTTGCCTGCGGGATACGAGGTGGACGACCTGCCTCCCGCGGTAAACGCGGACTACAGTTTTGCGAGTTACCACAGCAAGGTGGTGGCGGCAGGGAAGACGATAAAGTACACGCGGACCTTTGAGATCAAGGAATTGAGCGTGCCGGTAAGCAAAGTGGATGAATTGAAGACCTTGTATCGGGTCATCGCCAATGATGAGCGAAACACCGCGGTGCTCAAGCCGACCGTGCAATAGAAGATTCTATAGAAACCCCGTAATTCTGGCCGCACCCGGAAGCTTTAACTTCAAACAAAAATGTCGGCACTCCGACAATTCAAGTAGTACTTCAGATGTCGGTGGCCCGACAATTAAAGTGTTACTTTAATATAAAGCTAATGCTTTAATAAACAACGACTTCCATGCACGAGTCATTCGAATGATTTTGTCCGGGCTTCCATTTTTACGCCAAGCGATGCGCGGGTCAGGCGAATTTCGCCAAGCGGGCGCGCACCAGGTCGCTTAAGGCTTTGCCATCGACGTTTTTACCTTCGAGGGCAGACTTGGCCGCTTTCACTACCGCGCCCATTTGCTTCATGGAGTTGGCGCCGGTGTCGGCGATGGCTTTTTCGATGGCGGCGTTCATTTCGGCTTCGGTGGCGCCGGCGGGTAAGTAGGTTTCCAAAATAGCCAGTTCCTTGGTTTCTTTCTCGGCGAGCTCCGGCCGATTGCCCTTGGTGAATTGCTCAATGGATTCCTTGCGCTGCTTCACCAGGGTCTGAAGAATTTGCATGGATTCAGTTTCGTCCAGCGCGCGAATCTTTTCGATTTCTTTGTGCTTGATGGCGGCTTTGATGCCGCGCACGACGCTTAAGCGCAGCTCGTCTTTCGCGCGCATGGCTTCCACCAGATCCTTCTGAATGCGTTCGGCCAAACTCATAGCAAGGTCCTCATTTCTCTTCCCGCTTCAAAGATTTCGTATAGATCGAAGACGGCAGTCATTTGTCGATAGGGAAAATATCACAGATTGTTCACGCCTTACATTGACAGTGGAGTAGGGGCTCGCTACCGTTGATAGTTTACAGACCACATAAAATACCTGCAGACAGATGGAGACCAAGCGAATGAAAGTTATTGTTGCGGACAAGATCAGCGAGCGCGGCGTAAAACTGTTGAAAGAGCAGGCCGGCTGGAACGTGGTGCTGACGAATAAAGACAACCTGATCGCGGAAATAGCGGACGCGCAGGCGCTGATCGTACGCAGTGCGACAAAAGTCACCGCGGAATTGCTGGATAAAGCGCCGCAGCTGAAATGCGTGGGCCGCGCTGGAGTAGGCGTGGACAACATCGATCTGGAAGCGGCGACCAAGCGCGGTGTGCTGGTTATGAGCACTCCGGGCGGAAACGCGGTGAGCGTTGCGGAGCATACGTTCGCGCTGATGCTGTCCCTCGCGCGGCAAGTGCCGAAACTGGACAAGGCGTTTCATGAGGGACGCTGGGAAAAATCGAGCGCGGCAGGAACGGAAGTTCGCGGGAAGACTCTTGGGTTGATCGGGCTTGGCCGTATTGGCAGCGAAGTGGCGTTGCGCGCGGAAGCGTTTGATATGCGTGTGCTGGGATACGACCCGTTCATCAGCGAAGCCGCGGCGCGGGAATTTTCCGTGGAACTGGTGCCGCTGGATCAATTGCTGGCGGAGAGCGATTTTGTTTCTCTGCACACGGCACTGAGCGCCGCGACGCAGAATTTGATTAATGCGACGACGATCGCAAAGATGAAAAAGGGATCTTTTATCATCAACGCGGCGCGCGGGGAATTGATTGAAGAAGCCGCATTGGCCGATGCGTTGAAAAGCGGGCACCTCGCGGGCGCGGGACTCGATGTGTTTGCGATTGAGCCGCCAAAGAATTCACCGCTGGCGACGCTGGCGAACGTTATCGGGACGCCGCACATTGCGGGCTCCACCACGGAAGCGCAAGAAGAGGTGGGAACGCAGGTGGCCGTGCAGGTGAAGGATTATCTGGCGGACGGAATTATCCGCAATGCGGTGAACCTGCCCGCGTTGTCCGCGGAACAATACCGCCGCGTGCGGCCATATCTGGAACTGGCGACGCGCTTAGGCTCGCTGGTGTCGCAGGCTGCCGCGACGCGTCCGGCGCGCATTCGTATCCGGTACGCGGGAGAAGTTGCCGAAGTGGGCACGCATCTTTTGCGCAGTGCAGTACTGGCGGG
>CAXMLS010000636.1:0-8064 GCA_964194235.1 uncultured bacterium
CGTAACTTGCGGCCCGGAGTCTATAACGTGGCGGTACAACTTCCCCCACCAAATAAAGGGTATGAAATGCAAGTCCGCGTGGAAAGCGGCAACGAAGCGAAAGCGGACGTGAACTTTAAGGATGTGGTGGGAAAACAGGGCGCGCAATACGCCGAGCAAGCCAAGAAGGCGGAAGAGGAAAAGAACAAATTCGAGGGCATGAAAACGCATTTTACCGCCGGTAATGCGCTGCTGGAGCAGGAACGAAAAGCTAAAGACGATTTGCAAAAAGCTCCCGCTGACCAGCGCGATGCAATGAAAGCCAAAGTTGCCGATCTTTCCACGCAGGCGGCCGCGGAGTTTAACGCGGCACAACAAGCGGCCTCGGAAAAAGACACCAATAAACATTTAATCTGGGCCAAGCTGGGCGAAGCGTATGACCTCGCGGGCCGCAACGACGATGCCATTAACGCGTACCAGCAAGCGGTGGCCGCCAAGCCGGACGTTCCCGGCTATCACAATAATTTGGGAAATGTGCAGGCACGTGCCGGGAAAATCGATGATGCGCGGGCGTCGTACACGAAAAGCGCGGAACTGGATCCCGCGAATGCGGCGACTGCATGGCGCAATTTCGGAATCAGTTTGTATAATGCCGGCCGTTTGAAGGAAGCCGTCGAACCGCTGAAGAAATCCAGCGAGTTGGAACCCAAGAGCGCGCAGGTATGGTATTTGCTCGGCGCGGCGCTGGTCGGATCGATGGAGACCAAGAAGAACGGCGACAAGCTGGAATTTATTATTCAACCGGGAACGGTGGAGGCTTATCAAAAGGCCGTGGAACTGGATCCCAACGGCGGGCCGAACAGTTACGGAGCGCAGGCCAAGCTCGGACTGGAAGCACTGCAGCAGATTTCGCCGGGAATCGACACCAAGGTGAATGTGCGGAAAAAGAAGCCGTGATCTGAAGTGATGATCGAATCTTTGTTCAGGCCGGTTTCGCATTCGGAGCCGGCCTTTTTTATTTGTGCGGAGCGAAGTTGCGACGGTGTTGTGCGAGTGGCCAAATTGATCATGTACAGTGGCGACAAAAATTTACCGCGTACAGCTTCCGCTTGATCGTGGGGTTTCCTGTGTCAAACGCGCAGAAAAGCGGCACCCACATAGCGGAGGCCACTGATATCCATTCTCCTGAATGGGCGGCGCTGCTGGAGTGCGCGTCTCCCCATCGTGACCCTTCCCGCTTTCCTGAATTACTTTGCGCGTCGAATTTGCCGGTGCTGCTCACGCTGGCCGTTGAGCACGGAGTAATTGCGTTGTTCGCCGCGCGTGCTTCAAACGCCCCTGAGGATGTGATCCCACCGCCCATCGTGGAGCAAATCCGGGAAAGGCACCGCGCACAAATCGTCTCTACCTTGAAACTGACCGCGGAGCTATTTCGTTTGATAGAAATATTTCGATCCGCGAACTTGGAGACGATGGTTGTGAAGGGTCCCGCGCTGGCGGCGCGCGCTTACGGCGATCCGGGAGCCAGGAATTACGGCGACCTCGACCTGCTTTTGCGTCACCGTGACATCGGGCGGGCGACGGAGTTGATGACCGCAGCTGGTTACGAAGGAGAAATTTCGCTCGAGGCCATCCGCGCGGAAAAAATTCCGGGGCAATATCTGTTTGTGCGAACGAGCTCACCGTTGATTGTGGAGCTGCACACGGAGCGGACGATGCGTTATTTCCCGCGGCTGCTGCCCATTGAGGAATTTTTCGCCAGGCGCGCGGAAGTGCTGATCGACGGCCATGCAATCCCAGCGCTTTCGCCCGAGGACGAGCTAGTTCTAATTTGCATTCACGGCGCCAAACATCTCTGGGAACGGCTAACACTAGTCTCGGATGTTGCCGCGTATGTAACGCGGCAAGCGGATTTAAGCTGGGCGCGAACTTTTGCGTCGGCCCGCGCGATCGGCGCGGAACGTATGCTGAATATCGGGTTGCTGCTGGCGCGGGATTTAGTGCAGGCCTCGCTGCCGCAGCCGGTGTCCACGGCCATAGACAGAGATTCGGCCGCACGAAGTATGGCGGCGCAAATTACGGCATGGCTCCCGTCCGGCGGTCGCGTGCAACCAGGATTGTTGAGTCGCGCAGGGTTTCGCATGCGTATGCGCGGCGGATTTCTGCCGGGCATGGCGTATTTGTTGCGGCTAACGTTATCGCCCACCCAGGAAGATTGGCTTTCAGATGAAGTGAAACGCGGCGGCGTTATAGAAAGTTTGCGAAGACCTGTCCGATTGGCAAAAAAGTATGGTCCGGGCGGAAAAGATTCTTAGGGCCAACGCTGAGCCTGAGGCCCTCGCACACAAAAAAAGGCCCGGGCATATTTCACCCGGGCCTTTTTACGCGAAAGAATCTAAATATGGGTGCGATGCGTAACGATATGTTTTACCTTTGACGTAGCTTCCGGCAGCTCCACGGTCAGCGAGATCTCGCTTTTGTTGCGCAGAACGCCGAGTTTAACGCTCGTATTTTTGCTCTTTGTCGCTTCGCCCTTGGAATCCTTGCCGGTCGTTTCCTTCTCATCGCTTCTTGAGGAAAGTTTCTGTCGCAAGTCTCCTACCGAGCGGATACGGTCGCCATTCAGCGATGTAATGACGTCGCCGGCTTTCACTCCCGCCTTCTCGGCAGGCGAGCCTGAAGTAACGCCGCGAACGAGGATGCCCTCACCTTCGGGAGCGCCAAAAAATGCGCCCAGCTGTCCGTTCAAATCTTCCGCGTCGATGCCCAGTCGAGCATGGCCGTTGAACATGAATGCGCCTTCCCAACCCATCGGCGGCATTTGCGGAATGTCGGGAATTTCCGGCATCTCCGGCAGCTCACGGACCTCCGGCATGTCCGGCACGTGAAACGCAAATCTGCCGGGAGCCACTTGCATCATTTCCCTATGCAGTTCTTCGGCTTTGCCTAGCGTGACGCTTACAGTCTGCGTTCGTCCGTCGTGCCACACCGTCAACTGAATCGTGCGGCCAGCTGGAGTCTCGCGGATCATGCGCCGAAATTGCATCGCACCTTCCACGTGCTGGCCGTTAATTTCCGTCACGACATCGTTTTCTTTAAGGCCGGCTCTTGAAGCGGGACTGTCCGGAGCGATTCTGGCCAGCAGCGCTCCACGTTCCGCAGGTAATTTGTATTCTTTGGCTTTCTCACCGGTCACTTCCTGAATTTCAACGCCCAGCCAACTGGCGCCTTCGTCTCCCATGGAAAAATTGAATGTCTGCACTTCAGGCGCGGGCATTTCTTGTGGCCGGGAATGGGCGGAGTATCCCGGAGCCGCGATTAGTGCACCAGTTAACGCCGCTGCACCAGTGGCCACAGTCCAAAACGTTTTATTCATAGCACTTCCTCCAATACCTGCTTAGACGCAGCAGACGCTAAACGGTTGACCGCAAAACGACCACTCGGATCGCGCCATTTACGGTGTGCAAGTGAATCGGCGCGCCGCCGGCGCCCAGCTTGCCGTGTATTTCGCGAGGTCGCAGAGTGGTTTCCAGCGACAGCGGCAGCTCGGAAAAGAAATTGCCGTTTAAGCAGCGTGCATCCAGGTCAACTTGTGCATCGGACGGAACCGCCAGCAATAACGATCCGTTGGTGGTCTCGGCCGTGGCTTCGCTCTTTCCGTTGCGCGCTGCTGCGAAGTGCGCAAGTTCCAGATGAACATTGCCATTTGTCGTGTGCGCGTGAATCGCGCCGCCGCCTTCATAAACTTCGATATTGCCGTTGACGGTGTGTAGATCTTCGACCATTTCGACTCCGGCGACACGCAGGGTGCCATTCACGGTGCCGATGTGCTCCACGTGCGCGCTGTGCGGGACGTGAATTACGTATTCGACCGCGACTTCCACGCCTTCGTTTTGCGGATAGCGCGTAACCACAGAAACGGCGCCGGGTTTTGCGTCCACTTCGATGGAGACGCGTTCCAGATCCGCCTCTTTGGTCTTGGCGGTCTTAACCGCGTGAACTTCTATGGCATCGCGGTCCCAGCCCTGCACTTCCACGGTTCCGTTGACGTTTTGCAGCTCGAAGGAACCGCCGGGCTGCAATGGATAACTTTGATCAAAGTCTTTGCTGATGGCGAAACCAGGCGCGGCCCAAGCTGTGCCCACCGCAAATATAACCAAAGCTACTTTCAGCGCATGTCGAAGCATCGATGTTCCACCCCTCGGAGTTTTCTGACTCACCTGGCCCGAAGAACCCGAAACAAATCCAAAATTATTTGCGCCTACCCGGAAAAATCCGCACAACGAGAACTCAGTTCAGCTGAAAATTAAATGTGATGGTCGAGATCACGTCGATCTGCTTGCCATTTACCCACGCGGGCTTCCCGCGCCATTGCTTGACGGCGGCAATGGCGGCATCGGCGAGCACCGGCTCACCCTGGAGCAATTTGATCACTTCCACGTTGCCATTTTTTAAAACGCGCACCTGCAACTTAACGATGCCTTGAATTCCAACGCGCTGGGCAAGCGCCGGGTACACGGGATGAGGAGAGGAGATCAGGCGCTTCTGAAAATCGTCGGCATCCTCGCGCAGACCTCCGGTGACGGCTACTTCCAACTTGTCGATCCAGCTTTCCAGCCAGTCGTTTTGTCCACCAGGTTGGGGGGACGAAGAATCTACGGGCCATGGATTGGGATTAGGAACGGGTCGCGCAACTTCCACAACGCGCAGGCGCTCCTGTTGTTCGCGAATGCGCGATTCACGCAGTGAAGGCTCCGAATCCAGAAACTGCAATCGAATCTTTCCCGCGGTCGTGCGCAATTTCAAGGGAAGGCCACCGCCATTCAACGCCCCGGTAGCGTGCACGAGGCCTGTACTGCTGGTTTGTTCGGTCTGAATACCCAGGTGCAAAGCGGGGTCGGCTTCGATGCGATGCGCGCCCCCTTTGGCAACCAGCGCATCGATAGTCACCGCAAGATTGCGCGGCAGAAACACGACGATGTCTCCGTTTCCGGAAGTCAGCTGCGAAGCTCCCGCAAGTCGCACGGTGGTGTCGTGCGGCGACGCAATATCCGGATTGATCCACGCGGTGATGGTGCCGTCGGCGGTGGCTGCTTGCACCGCGCCTGCCACGCGCGTCAGGCAAATGCTTCCGCCGCTGGACTCGACTTCCATGGGGCCCGCAACATACATGATGCGAATTCCGCCCCCGCCAGTTTGGGCGTGAACCGACCCGCGTACTTCGCCAAAGTCGATTTGACCACCGCCGGTGCGTACGTTGACGAAGCTTCCTGCTTGCCCGACGGTTATATTTCCGCCGTCGGTATCCAGATCCGCGCGTCCGCCAATTTGTCCCGCGCGAATGTGTCCGCCGCCGCTATGCAGCGTGGCATCGCCCGAAACACTTCCGGTGTTGATGTGCCCACCTCCGGTGAATGCGCTCAAGTCGCCGGCAACGTCGAGCACCTGAATGTGGCCGCCCTCGGTGCGCAATTTTGCCAGGGCATGCGTAGAGGAAATGTTATGCGCGGCTCGCATACTGCTCATCCCGATGCGACCGGTGCGAATATTTCCGCCCTGGGTGATTAAAGTGGCCGCGCCGCCGATATCCTGCGTCTCGATGTCACCGCCGTCAGTCTTTACGTCAATGTTGTAGCCCGCAGGAACGGCAATTTCAAATTGCACCCAGAATTGCGCGCTAGCCGACGCGCCTCGTTCACTTTGTGTCGGCAGCGTGCCGTCGATTTCTACGCCGGCGTCGGTGGCCTTAGTGCGAACCAGATATTTTCCGAGCAGGGTTTGCGCCAGTGGCGCGCGTGCATCTGTTTCGATGTGCACGGTGTAGCGCACGACTGGAGGCGCGCTTGGGTCCAGTGCGATGATCCGTACGGAGCCCAGGTCGGCGTTCAGCCGCAGCGTAAGGCGATCTTTAGTTTCAAACGCACCGCTGCGGTCAACAGAAGCGTGCGGGGTAGCGGGGTCGCCGAGCTTGGTAGGATCCGCGGCTGCGGGATGGGTTGCGGACCACGCGCGCAGTGAGAACGGCGCGACGGAAAAAATTGTCGCGAGCATGCCAATCATGGCTGCACGGCAAAACGTAATCCGGTATTTGTCAGCCGATTGGAGTTTCATAATTCTACAACTCAGTCTGCGGATCACTACTGAAGCTCTCGTGGTCCAATTTGCCGCAACGCGGCGGCGCTGCGAAGCCGGACATACTGGCTGGGATCCCGCTTCTTTAATTCTTCCAGAGTGCGAATCACGCGCTCAATGGACGGATCCGAAACCATCGCACCAGATTCAAAGGAGGACGTCGCTTCGAAAATACCTTCGGAAGGGACTGCCGGAACAGCAGGAGGTGCAGGAATGGCGACTTCCGGCAATTCCGGATTCTGTCCATCGTGCTCCAAAGAGCGCACCAGCATGTTGACCACTTCCACGCGAACTCCTGGATTGGCATCATGCGTGAGAGCGTCGAGCAACGCCTCTCGGACAGCGTTATCGGAGGCGGAGTCGCGCAACGACTCGAGCGCCTTCATGCGCACGGCGGGATTCTGGTCTTTGCGCGCGGCCATGATCAGCGCCCTGCGGACGTGCAGATCGTGCGCCTGCGCTTTGAGTGCATCCAGGCAATCGAGCCGCACGCCGGCATCAAAGCGATCCCCATTTTCGACCACATACGTTAGAACGCGGCGCATGTCGCTATCGTCCGCATTGCCGGAAAGCACCATGGGCTGCTCGGCGCGCAATTGCAGTTGCACCGTGCCTGGCGCGGCGTTTGGCCAAGGCGACAGATTTACTCCAGCTACAGCCATTTTGGAAAGCTGTTCGTCGGTGAGTTTTTGCGAAGCCAGTACATTGACCGGCTGACCGCTGGTGTTACCGGGGAATCCGCTTTGCAGCCAGGGCATCACCTGCGCGCCCAGCAGAATGCCGAAGAAAACCAGCAGCGCGCCGCTCAAGGCCGGTCGCAGCGCCATCCATTCCCGTACCCAACCAAACGGTTGCCAATGCTCGCGGATAGGCGGCGTGGCCAGGTCATCCAGAGTTTCGGCAAGTTCACTGCGGCACTTTGCCAGCAATACGTCCGCGGAATCGATTTCCGACGCGGGTTGATGAGCTGCGCCCATCATTTCCCATAACGCGCGGTCTCCAGCGAGTTGCTGCGAACACGATTCGCACTGCGCCAGATGTTCTTCAATGCGCTTGCGCTCGTCGTCATTCACTTCGTCGCAGGCATAGAAAACAAGAATCGGCGCGATATCTGCACAGCGCGAATTTTCTCGCGCGTTCATCGCAACTCTCCCAGCGCGCTGCGCAGTTTGCGCGTGGCGCGGAAGAGGGAATTCTTCACCGTTTCCTCGGTGGTTCCCAGGACATCGCCAATCGCGCGAAGTTTTAATCCCTGGTAATGCTTCATCTCAAAAACAACGCGCTCGCGGGGCGACAGCCGCTCCATGGCCAATGCGATGCGCGCTTTAATTTCCAATCCGAAAAGGGTGCGCTCGGGATCCAGCGTGGGACGATGTTCACGCTGGCGCTCAAAAAAATCCGTGACGCCATCTTCGTGATATGCGGAATTTTCCGGCGCCTGATCTTCGGGCCGCGCCTGGCGGCGGCGCAAATGATCGAGGCACACGTTGGTGACAATGCGATAAAGCCAGGTGTAGAAGCTGCATTCAAAACGGAAACGGTGGAGGTTGCGGTAGACCTTGAGGAAAGCTTCCTGATACACATCGCGAGCGTCTTCGGGACGCTTCATCAAATTCAGCGCCAGCCGCAGAACGTCGCGGTCATATCGGCGCACCAGTTCTTCAAAGGCCGCGCGGTTGCCGACCTGTGCTTCCGCGACTAGGGACCGATCGTCGAGGTTCGGCAAAGAAGTCACCGCCGCGAGGGCCGGCGACCCGCTATCCGGCCCGCCGGTTTCACCCGCCAAAGCCAAAGCCCATTGTGGAAGCGACATTGTTCGCTTTCTCTTCGCGCGCCAGAGAGTTGTGGCTCACGCCACAACACCATAGCCCAAGTCTGCTCATTCGGCCACACACCTAGACCGTTCAGCTACCCTCTTTGGACGCATCATTAGTCCTGTCTCTTATACACATC
>CAXMLS010000637.1:0-3809 GCA_964194235.1 uncultured bacterium
GATGTGTATAAGAGACAGCTCTAAGGGTCCACCGGGGGTCCCCGTTTTCCCTAAGAAAATCCGGCGGCGAAAATACTACTTGCGGCTCGGTTTTATTGAACAATTCCGATTCTTTTGACTATCGTTTGGAAAACTACTAGTTTCCGAACGCGAGGCGACGAGGGTTATTGTACTGAATATAAAGGGGTTAGCGGTTTAAATTATTATAGGATATCGAAACGAGCCCAAACGGATTATGAGTCTTAAAAAGGGTGATCCAGTGCAAAACGATGCATTCTTATGCGGGCTAAGCGATTTGTTCTTAATCTGGTTGGTGTAACACAGCGCACGAGAACGCATATCATCCCCACGGCTGGTGTAACAGTGGGTGATACAAGATACCTGGAGCTCAAGACGCCGTCTCGATGAGCTTCGACTTCCGAGAGTCAGAAAGGTCGTGGGTTCGATCCCCACCGCCCCTACCAACATCTTCTTTTCTAACAGTAAGTTGCAGATTTGCGAGGGAGCTTAAGGGAGCATTAAGCTCACGCTACCTGCGCTGGCAGCACCAAACGCACAACCTTGCTGTTTGCTTTTCTCAAAGCGGCGGGAACCGCGTGCGTGTAGATATTCATCGTCGTGCGAATATCCGCGTGGCGCAACAGCTCCTGCTGGACCTTGAGATCCACACCCAACGCATGCAGCAAAGAGGAATGGCTGTGCCGAAATGTATGCCAGCCGATCCGACCTATCCCCGCCTTTTCCGCTGCGGGAACAAGCCAGTTCTCCTGAATTCGGCCGGGCCAAAACGGCTTTCCTGTATCTGGATTTGCAAATACCCAGTCTTCTTTGTTCCCCGGCGAAGCATACCGCAATTGATGCTGTCGCAGCTTCTTCGCCAGAGAACGGTCAAGCGGCATCCATCGTTGAGAAGCCGGCGTTTTGACAGGGCCGGGCTTTCCGTACACATAGGACTGGCGTATGCCTATTCGCATGCCTTCCCAATCGACGTCACACCACTTCAGGCCGAGTACTTCGCTAACCCGAAGTCCCATACACATTGCGACAATGCACATCGTTCGAAACGGTTCGGGGATGTGTTCCAATATCTGCCGGAACTCATCTACTGAGAGAATTCTTGGCTCCCGCATTCGCTTCGAACTGTCCTTCACACGCACGAGGCTCATGGGGTTGAGCTGATATGGGATCAATTCCCAGCGCATCGCCGCGTTAAACAAGACGTGCATCAGATTCTTGAGATGGGACTTGCTTTTCGGCGCAAGAGGAAGTTTCTTCAACCAGGCTTCAACGAGAAGCGGTTTGATCTGGTCGAGGAGACACTCAGCCCACTTTGGCTTTACGTAATTCTTGAGCCAGGATTGATAGCGCGACGCGGTCGAGTTTCTTTCCGGAAGCTCTTGCGCGAGATAGCGCTCAATCACTGCGCCGAACGATACAGGAACTCCCTCGGGCCTCTCCTGGTTAATTGAAAGCAGCAGGGACATGCTCGCCGTGCGGGCGCGTGACTTTGTTGGGTAATCCTTGATTGACCCAACGATCAAACTCGGCACACGCTTTGATCCGTCCGCTAGTGTTTTCCGATAACGCAGGACCCAGACCTCCGGGCCACTCCTTCTCTTTTTCAAATCAAGCCAACCAAACTGAACCCGTTGCCGCTTATGTTCCATCCGATTCCTCCTGTTTTAAGCGGCACGGATGGCATGTTGAATTTACATGAGAACGCATCCAGACTTCCAGCTCCGATGCGCGGAAGCTCCAACGTTTAAAAAAACGATAAGCGGGAATTCGGCCCTGTCTCGCCCAGCGCTCGACCGTCTTTGGATGCACGCCCCCCAATACAGCGGCGGCTCCGAGGCAATCTAGGAAGGGCTCGGGGGACTGAGTTGCCACGATTGTGGCGGATTCGACGGATAAATGGACCATGACGGCGCTCTCACAGGCTGATCAGTGTTCCTGTTACTCGCGACCTGGAAGTTTCGATGAGGGAAGGCCAAGGAGACGCGGACCGTCACTATTCAAACTCCGTCGTTGAGTGAACCTATTGACCTCAACTTCAGTGTCGAGTCTCCGCCAAAGTATTTCTGTTGTGGGATTCATGGTTCCTCCATCTCGTGGTCCAAGGGGCTTTGATGAGCCTACCCATAGCGCGAGGACTCGTCTGCTTCGCGGCCGGATTCAGACTACTATACATATAGCACCATAGAAAGTGTTTTCTTAGAAGTTGACGCGCTGGTGTCAGTCGAACTGGAAGCCGTCCCTCATTCGTCAGCTAACATCTCCCTGAGAGTTTCTTTGTTCTTGTTCGAGATCTCTTTCGCCGCAGCGCTTACCAGCTTGTCATACTGCAACCTGGCGCGAACGCGCGCCGCTGGGAGCGCGTCTTCCGGGGGTGCCACAACACACGTAATGACGTACTTTAGGAACACGTCTGTTAGGGCAACCTGCGCGTGCCCAAGCGTGCGAAGACCCACCTGCTTCGCCAGGTTCGTAAGCGTAGCCGCCACGCGGGCCTCAAACTGCGTTACGGCTTCGGTGTTATCGCCCCTGCGAATCTCGCGTTCGCAAGCGGCGAGAATGAACGCCTGTTCGGATCGGAAGCCCCGGTCCTTCGACGCCTTCCGTACCTGCTCGCGGAATTCTTTGCTCGGAAACAACAGACTTCGCTCGATTCTAGGTTTTGCCATATATTTCCTCCAATTTAGAGTGTCGAACTGGCGAGAAAAGTTGGACAAAATGCGGTGGCACATTTGTGGCACATTGCGAGCAAAAGTGGCCACATCCCTTCCTTCTGAAAAATAAGCACTTGGCTCTGAAAACACGCGCAGCGTCGCCACAACCCTTTATGTTCCAATACCTGTGTCGCTCGCAATACCTGTGTCGCTCGCTGATAATCCTCCTGGGTTTCATGCAAGCTACTCCTATTGCTGTTGAAGAATGTCGACTCTTGCCGATTTGTGTTGATTTTTGCTGACTTCTGCCGACTTTTGCTGACTTTTACGCCGATTTCTGCCGACTAGGTGTTGACTTCTGCCGACTTCTGACGAGAATTGCCGACTTGTGTTGATATTTGTTGACTTTTGTTGACTCAGATCGTTCGCGTGCTTTACAGTGGCATCTCATGGTGCTATATGTACAGCAGTAGGAAAACACGTGTCAATGCTAAAGGACTATCGGCTCAGTCTGGAAAAACTAGCCGGCGCTCCCCCGAAGAGAAAAGCCGCGCTCATTCGATCTCTTCTTCCCAGGATAGAAGCGTTGCTGAACTCAGGGCACAGTTTCAAAGATATTTGGGAGGCGTTGGGAAACGAGGGCCTGCGGATGACCTACCACGTTTTTCACATGACTGTCTGGCGCGCCAGAAAAAAGCACGAAGCCAACCGCCGCCAGCAGTTGGGAAAACAGGACAAACCCCCTGAGCCGTCAGGGCTGCAGGAAACAGAAATAGCTGGAGGGCGGAACTTGCTGGCAAATCTAAGGCTATTGGAAGAAAACAGGCCAGGTTGCGATAGGTTCTGTCTGGCGCGCATTCCAGGTGACTACTGCGGCATGTTCGACGTTGCCGGTTTTAAGATTTGGAGGGAAAGAAATCGGAGATAGTAGTGGGATCGACGCCTGGAATCTGTCTCCTCGGAAGCGGCGGGACGGGAGTGCGGTTATAGCGTTCATTCCATTTGGCCCATGAAATTCGGTCGAAAATCCCGGGTGCGGGGTCATCCAGTGTTGCTTTGAAATCATCGTCGCTGAAGTACTTCCTGAGAATTTCGATATCTTCGTCCGAGGCGTATACCATCTGTCTCTTATACACATCT
>CAXMLS010000638.1:0-1745 GCA_964194235.1 uncultured bacterium
GATGTGTATAAGAGACAGAAATTAAACTGCCTACGCCGATGCCGAATTGCCCGTCGAAGAAGAATCCCTTGATTGCGTCATGCCACAGGAACGCCAGAAAAATTATTGCCAAGTATAAAAAATACCGGTGAATGTTTTGCAGGATGAACGGAAATGAGGTCTCGCCGCGATATTTGCGATTCGCGGGCTCGCCCACCGCGCACGCCGGCGGATCGAGAAAAAACGCCCGGTAATACGCTTTGCGGTAGTAGTAGCAGGTCGCGCGAAATCCCAGCGGCCCCAAAAGCACCAGCAGCGCGGGAGAAAGCGGCCACCAATGATGTTGCGGATCGATCAGCGGCGAATAAAACGGCGAAAGATACGGGCCCCAGCTGTAGTACGTGCCTTCGAATGCGCGCAGCGTGGCGTAAAGCCCAAAACCGCCAAGCAAAATGACCACCGGTAAAAGCTCAACCCACCAGCTATCGGGTCGCAGCGTGCTGCCCAGGCGCGTTTCCGGCAATTGAGTTGGCGTGCCAGCCATGGAGTAACCTCCGCGTGCTGTAGCCTATGCAAAAATGGGATTTTTTCAAACGAAATTATCTTGGCGTGTACAGGACGTGTAAAGGAAAACGTGGTGGGAAGAATATTTTTTAGGTACTGAAGGCAAACAAAGTGCGGTTTGGAAACGGCGCGGCGAGACACCGATTAAAGAATCGTTTTGATTTCCGAATCTACCGCCACGTGCGTCACGCGCTCGCCATTCACCGTAAACGCTGCGCCGTCGCCTTCGCTGAAATGAAAGAAGCGGCTGATGTGGTAATCCTCATCGTAAAGCGAAAAGAGCTGCTCGGTTTCCGGGGCAGTGAGTCCAAACGCAGCCAGAGAAACGGGCGCGCCGAACTCGCCGCCAAGCGTGCGATAGCGATCTACCAGTTCTCGGAGCGGCATCATCGGGGCCCGGCTTGTGCCTGTAGAGGTCATAACGGTCCTCCTTACGCCGAGTGTACTGCTGGCACTTGGATAAAGGAAGCGTCGCGCAATTCCTGTGCGGCAGCGGTTATCCCATCTCGCCATCGCATCCTTCGAGACCGTCCCGGCCGTTTGTCGCCGCCGCCACCCATTCGGTAAGATACTTCCCTGCACCTGTATCCAGGAGGAACGTCGATGAGTATCACCGTAGGCCAAACCGCGCCGGATTTTTCGTTGAAAGATCAAAGCCAAAAGGAAGTAAAGCTCTCCGATTTTGCCGGAAAGAAAAACGTTGTGCTGATGTTTTATCCGCTCGACTGGAGCCCCACCTGCACTAACGAGCACGCCTGCTTCGTGAACGAAATGAAGTCCTTCGAAACTCTGGACGCGGAAGTTCTCGGCGTCAGCGTGGACAGCGTCTGGTCGCACAAAGCCTACGCCGAAAAAATGGGCATTCACTATTCGCTGCTCGCCGATTTTCAACCGCGCGGCGCCATGGCCGAAAAGTATGGCGCGTACTTGCCGGATAAGGGCATTACCGGCCGCTCCATTTTCATCATCAACAAAAAGGGTAAAATCGCGTGGCTCAAAAATTACGACATTCCCGTCGTCCCCGACGTGAAAGAAGTTTCCGCCGCGCTGCAACAAGTTAAATCCGCGACAGCCTAGCGACGTATCGCGATCGCGCAAACCAAGCTCTGCTAAAACTCTGTCATCCCGACCGAAGCGGCCGCGCCGTGCCCCCCTAGGTGGGGTTACCCGCCTGTGCGGGTGGAGCCTGCCCGCCGAGGCGG